>JAUPLZ010000275.1 GCA_030836705.1 Campylobacterota bacterium | reverse complement strand
TAATAAATCGCGGCAAGCCATCAATAGCCTCATTTAAAAGCTTTTGGGTATCTTGTCCCTCTCTAGCAACAAGCCCCGGCTCATCCCCGCGGTACATAGTGCCATACTTGCCCCAGATACCCAAAAGCTTTTAAATGAGGCTATTGATGGCTTGCCGCGATTTATTAACTACTACGCAGGAAAATACTCTTATTCCAAAGTAGCAGCAACCGAGTCTTCAATAAGCTCTTCTAGTGCTATTATGTGGAGAAGGCACAACGCTTTAGCGGCAAATTTGGCGCAGAAAAGCGGTGAAAAAATGAGCAGCAATGCGCGTATTAACTCATATTTTATTAATGATGAAAAAATTTACAAGAGGTTGCCGGATATAAACGGCGAGAGTATTGTTGAAGAGATAACAACGCGAACCGACTCTAAAGGGAGCGAGGTTGAACTTAGTGAAAACGAAATTCAAAAAATAAAAGGAATGATAAAGATAGCAGAAGTTGGCTCTAAGTTAAGAGGCAAACAGCTTGATGATTCCGCGACAGATTTAGAAATTGAAAATCTTAGGTCTTCTCTTAATAAAGAGTATGACAAATTTGTTAAAGAGTTTGGCTACTTAAGCAGGAGCACTAATGCCCGCCTTTTTGAAGATGATGTTAATTCCCCTTTTCTTCTGTCGCTAGAGAAAAAATATGACAAGGGGATAAGTGCGGCGGTTGCTAAAAAAAATGGCATTAATGCCATAAAAGAGAGCGCCTCTAAGGCGGATATCTTTTTTAAAAGAACACAAACGCCTTATCGTGCGCCTCAGAGCGCCAAATCGTATGAAGACGCACTTAGTATCTGCCTAGGCGAGAAGACATATGTTGATATTCATTATATGGCTACGCTGCTTAAAAAAGATGAGCGTGATATTGAAGCTTATTTAAGTGATAACGGCTTTATTTTTGATGATCCGAATGAAGGCTGGGTAACAAGAGAAAGTTACCTTAGCGGAAATGTAAAAGAGAAATATTCTCAAACTCAAATTCAGAGAAATTTAGAGGCTTTAGAGGATGTTATACCTGCGGATATTCCAGCTATTGACATAAGCGTTGCTTGCGGAGCCGGGTGGATTCCCGCTATGGATTTAAAAGATTTTGTTAGAGAGATTACGGGGTATGAAAAAGACTTTAGCTGTTTTTACACTCCGCTTAATGCCGCATGGAACCTTGGGGATTTTCGCGTTAGCAGCAAAAATGCCGAAGAATACGGCACAAAAAGGAAAGATGTAGGCGATATACTTTTGGCTGCATTAAACAATAGGCAGCTTACGGTTTATGATACGATTGGAAGCGGAAGCGATGCGAGAAAAGAGGTAAATCATGATGAGACTACTGCGGCGAATGATAAAGTAGATTTGATTAAAGAGAGATGGAGTGAGTGGATTTGGGAGAGTGCCGAACGACGGGAGCGTCTGGGCAGGATGTATAATGATAAATTTAATGTTTACGCAAAACGAGAGTTTGACGGACAACATTTAAAATTTACGGGTAAAGTTGACAATGGCGTTATAGATTTACGCCCGCATCAGAAAAACGGTGTTTGGCGAGTGTTGCAGAGCGGGCGGGTATTATTTGATCATACCGTAGGGAGCGGGAAGACTTTCACTGCTATTGCTAGTGCCATGGAACTCAAGAGGGTAGGAAAGGCTAATAAGCCGCTTGTTGTTGTTCCTAAGCATCTTGTTTCACAATGGGCTAAAGAGTGGTTGGAGTTGTATCCAAACGCTAATTTATTGGTTCCGACAGAAAAAGATTTTACTCCTTCTAGGAGAAAACTTCTTATGTCGAGAATTGCTACCGGCGGGTATGACGGGGTTATTATTTCTCATTCTCATTTGGGAAAAATCGAGAATGACAGGGATTTTGAAATCAGATTTATTCAAAATCAGATTGACGAGATTCGAGATGCACTTAATTCTTTAAGGCTTGAGGATGGCAAACATGGCATGACTGCTAAGCAGTGGCAATTAACGCAGCAAAAGCTTGAATATAAGCTACAAAATCTTATCAACAAAACAAAAGACGATAATATGAGCTTTTTAGAGCTTGGTATTGACGCCATGATTGTCGATGAGTTTCATGAATTTAAAAATTTGGGGTTTCATACCTCTTTGCAGAGATTGGCAAAAGGGTTAGGAAACCCTGAGGGAAGTCAAAAAGCGTTTGATATGTATATTAAAACGCAGAGTCTTTTGGAAAAGACGGGAAATAAAAATTTAATAGTTTTGACGGGTACGCCTATAAGCAACAGTATCGCGGAGATGTTTACGCTTAAGAGATATTTATTGAGCGAAGAGTTAAAAGCTCAAGGGCTAGGGCACTTTGACGCTTGGGTTAAACAATACGCCGATATCACGACTGATTGGGAATTAACAGCGAGTGCGCAGTATAAATTATCAACAAGGTTGTCTAAATTTAAAAATATGCCGGAGCTTATCGGGGCTTACTCTACTTTTGCGGATGTTGTGAACATTGATATGGTGCAAAAACAGCTCGCAAAAGAGGGTAAGGTTTTAGATTTACCCAAGGTTAAAGATGGCAAGCCTAATAATATCATTGTTGATAGAAGTGACGAACAAGCGCGGTTTATTGGGGTTGCCGATGAATATGGAAGCTATGATGAAAATAGCTTAGTTTACAGAAGTGAGAATTTGCCAAAAGGCAAACCACAAAAAGGCGATGATAACATGCTTGTTATCATGGGCCATGCCAAAAAAGCCTCTCTTGATATGAGGCTTTTGGGTGATTCTTATGATGACTTTGAGGGTTCTAAGATTAATAAATCCATTTTTGATATGTTAGAGATGTATAAAAAATGGGATGCTCTTAAAGGGGTTCAGCTTATATTCTGTGACCTCTCTACACCCAAAGAAGCGGTAGCGGGTGAGAAGGCTAGGATTAAAGCGCTTATTGAGGCGGCGGATGCCGGGGATGAGAATGCAATAAAAGAGCTTGATGAAATCTCTCCTGACGACATTGAAGCTTTAAATAGTAAATTCAGCGTCTATGATGATATTAAATCAAAGCTTATTTCAAATGGAATACCTTATGATGAAATAGCTTTTATTCATGATGCAAAAACTCCTCTGCAAAAAGAGGAGCTTTTTGCTAAAGTAAATGGAGGAAGAATAAGATTTTTGCTTGGCAGTACATCAAAGATGGGTGCCGGCATGAATGTTCAAAAGAGACTTGTCGGGTTGCATCATCTTGATGTGCCATGGAGACCTTCCGATCTTGAACAAAGGGAAGGGCGGATAATTAGACAAGGAAATCTTCTCTTTTTACTGTATAAGACGATTAGGGAGAGCGGGTACTCTTTGGCCGCTCTTAAAGAGAACGAAAAGCTTAAATCAATTGCCGAAGAACTTGGGCTTAAAGGCGATTCTCTTGAGAAAGTAATTGCCGATGCGAAAGAGCGAGGCGGGAATTTTGAGGTTGAGATAAATAGATATGCTACTAAAAACACGCTTGATAGCGGGTTGTGGGAGAAGATAGAAGCTAAGGCGAAATTTATCGCTCAAATACGATCCGGAGAGATTAAAGACAGAGAAGTTGAAGATGTTAACGGCGAGGCGGCTAATGCCGCTGAGATGAAAGCGGCGGCGAGCGGAAATCCATTGGTTATGGAAGAGGTGAAGCTTAAGCGAGACATCGGCAAGCTTGAAGCTGTAAAGAAAAACTTCAACAGAGGTCTTTATGACAGAGAGGCGAGAATAGAATATTATAAGAGGCAGTTAGGCTCTTTTGATGAGAGGGATGCTCATTATAAGGCGGATGTTGGAAGTTGCGCCGCATATAAAAATGAGCTTGAATCGGATAGATTGGAGCTTGAAAAATTAAAATCTGATAATAAATCCAAAGGCATATCTAATAAGAATTTAAAGAACTTTACGGGCTTTAAAATTTATATAGATGGTAGAGAATATGATAGCAGAGAGGAGGCGGGTGAACGCCTTATTTCTGCTGCTAAAGAGTTGTTTAAAAGTGGTGAGAAGTTTGCAGAAATTGGAAATTTCGCAGGATTTGACTTAAGTATTCAGAAATATTTGGCATATAAAGATAATTTAATGCAAGTTGTTATCTCCATGGCAAGCGATGAGTACATAGTGACTTTTTCAATTAACGATCAAAGCGCGGGTGGGCTTTGCACTAAGTTATCAAACAAACTTGATGAAGTGTCTATTAATTATGAAAAATTTTTAAACCAAAATAAATTGATTTTAAAAGAGCTTCCGGCTCTTGAAAGCATGGGTAAGGCTTTCCCGAAAGAGGATGAACTACAACTCTTAAAATCACGCTACAAGATTGTAGTAAGCGAATTAAAGAGTGAAGATAAAAATAAAAATACAAAAAAAACAAAAGATAGAGACGCAGTTGAGACCGTAAAAACCAATATCGTTAACGATTGGGCTGACGCGGATAGCAGTATTGCTACTGCGGATATTTTAGCGAAAAAAAGGGTTGATTTGAGCGTTATTGAAAAGATTGACTTTTTAATCATCGGGAAATGTTTTGTTTTAAATAATCAGCTAGAGCGCAGTGATTATTTAAAATTTGAAAAAATTTTTGAGCTCTTCGGCGGAAAATGGGATAGAAAAGTGGATGCGGTCGTATTTAGTGACGATGGATTGCGTAGAATGATGGATGTTTTGGCTTTAAAAAATCAAGAGAACTTAATTGCTGATATTATCAATGTCTCCTTGAGTGAAGATGATATAAGAGACGCAAAGAGTTCTCTTGGCTTCATATGTGAGCCCTCTAGCGAACAGGTAGTCAATCTTTAACATCCGTTCCGTAAGCCCTCGCCACTTCGGGGTGGGGATATAAGGAACATCGCCTGCTTGTACGGCTTTTCGCTTTGCGGGGGATGGTGGGGTAGGCAGTTATATTTAAGTTATATTTTATTATATATTTATTATACTTTTAAAAATACAAAAGGAGCTTTTATGGCGGGACAGATTATTGATGAGCAAGAAGTTAAATTTGTTAAATCAATTTACGGCGAAGAGAAATATAAAAATCGCGATATTGTTCAATTCGGCGATAAAATACTTGTCGGGTGGCATATACTTGGCTATCCGTCTTTAGCTGATTTAGAGGCTCAATTTAATGAAAATGAGATATTAGAGCTGCATGCGGCAGTGCAAAGATCTGTATATATGTGAGATAACGGTAGTTCTAAGTTTAAAAAGACATTCCTCTGCTTCTCTTTAAGAAGCGTTGCTTAATTAAGGATTGTTTTATTATAAAGCTATTATAATTAAGCAATTTATCTCGATAATAAGGTGATTACTATGGATGCAACTACTGAATATAACAAACTGATTGAAGCTTACAAGAGCTCTCTCTCTATGAGTGAGCTTGAAGCTAAGCTTAGAGAGATACCTTTAGAGGTAAGAGAAGAGGTCATCGCAATGTTTGATGTTTTCTTGGTTCGCGATACTTTGGAGTTTCTTGATAAAAGCGAACATCCTCTTCATAAAAACATTCATGTAAGCGAAGAAGATATTAAGATTATCGCCGCGTCGCTTGGGTATGAAGAGGAACTTAATGAAAATCTTGTCGTGATTTTTGGCGAAAAGAATGCGGAGATAATTCGCGATTCTCTTGATTCAAAGCTTAAAATATCAAATCAGGTAGCTCTTGATACGATTGTTTTTAAGCTTGAAAATTCGTTGTTTAACGATAAAAAATTTAATATTGAAGATTTTAAATCTTGGGGGCGAACTTCGGTTGCCAACTATGTAGGAAAAAAACTCGCTGAAAACTTGTTTCGTCATATATATGAAGGTAGAAATAATAACGAATTTACCGATTTACAGAAGCAGGCGTTAGCTCTCGTAAACAGAGAACTTTTAACGCTTGTTAATTTGAAAAACATGTCGAATGGTTTAGAGAGAGCGGCGCATCTGCTTACTCTTGAATTTAGAGAGCAAGGTAGCATGATAAAGCCGCATAATCTCGGCATTGACAAAGAGGTTATGGTTTTGGCGCAAAAGTGCCGTGAGCTTGGGTTGGATATAAGCATGATTGATTATAATATAAATGTAGCACAAAGCATAGTCGTTGATAAATTCTTTGAAAATGGAAACATAGATAAAGATAAGTTTTTAAGGCAGATAAAAGATTCTGATTCGTTTTTAAATGCAATTAAAAATAATCTTGATGCAGATAGCGTTACCGTTACTTGCAGGCTTATGAGGGATACCCTTATGAAAAAT
>JAUPLZ010000274.1 GCA_030836705.1 Campylobacterota bacterium | reverse complement strand
CTTAAAATATAATCAGCTTTAAATATTTTGATACCAACAAGAACTTCATTAAACTCACATACTATTATCTGTCTATCTGAATTTTTTACTTCTTTGTCTTTTTGCGCAAGATGAGCAGGAATATTTTGAGAGTAGAGCCATTTTCTTAAATCAACTATAGGAATTATGCTGTCTCTTAGAGTCAAAAGTCCATCTATAGACGGATCAGAGCTAGGCAACTCCGTAAGTTCGGCAAACCTTACAGTCTCGCGCACTTTAAAAACATTAACCGCGAACATCACGCCGTCTGGAATCAATCTAAAACACAAAAGCTCAAGTTGATTATTCCTAGCAAGATTGGTTTTTTTATCTATTTCACTACTACTCATTTGCGCTGCTCGCTTGTTGTTAAAAAAATTTCGAGCGATTATAGCAAATATAAATGTGTAAAACTATTTTTTTAGATAAAATGCCAAATAAAAGTGAATTATTGTGTATAAAATATTTATTATTTTTGTTTTTTATTTTGCAAACTTACATTGCGATGAGCAGTTTATAATAAGCTATCGTGGAGTAGTAAAAGAAAACAAACTCTACTCAGAGCAATTTAATCTTTCAAAAGCCATGAAGCTAAAAGATAGCTGGGATTCACAATTTCTTATAACTCTTGATTATGAAGAAAATGAAGATTTAATACTTTTGCTAAAAAAAAATCAAGACTTGCTCACCGAAGAGCTTTTTAAGCAAGGTATCATGATAAATGATTCGGCTATTAGCAGTTCTTACTCTGTTGACATAAAAACAGTTCTTGTTTTGCCGCCCACTTATATTACAGTCTCTATTAATGAAGATTTTGTTAATATCCGCGTAATTAAATGATTAAGGTAGGGCTGATGAAAATCGCGATCGTCGAAGATGATGTCAATGTGCGAAAATCATTAGAAATTGCTTTTGAAGAGCTTGACGAGTTTGAAGTTAAAACATTCAAAAATGCAAAAGAGGCGCTAAAAAATCTCGACAGCAGCTTTGAGCTCGTAGTTACCGATATTAATATGCCCGGAATGGATGGAATAGAGCTTATAAGACACCTTGATAACAAATATGAAGTAATAGTTATCACGGGAAATGCAACCCTCTCAAAAGCAATAGATTCTTTAAGGCTTGGCGTTAAGGATTTTCTTACAAAACCATTCGAGATTGACACGCTCATAGAAGCCATAAAAAGATCTCAAAAAATTATTCAATTCAAAAAAACACACGAAAAAGAGAGTGTTCAAAAAGATGAAAAAAATCCTTTTATTGCAACTTCAAAAGCTCTTGAAAAACCGCTCATGATGGCAAAAAAAACAGCCGTTACGGATGCCCCTGTTTTGCTTTTGGGGCAAAGCGGCGTAGGCAAAGAGGTTTTTGCAAACTATATCCACAATAATTCAACAAGAGCAAAAAAGCCTTTTGTTGCTATAAATATGGCGGCAATACCGGAAACCTTAATAGAAAGCGAACTTTTTGGATATGAAAAAGGGGCTTTTACCGATGCGCAAAATCAAAAAATAGGCAAATTTGAAGAGGCAAACGGAGGTACGCTTTTTCTTGATGAAATAGGCGAAATGCCATACCACTTGCAAGCAAAACTCCTAAGAGCATTACAAGAAAAAGAGATAACCAGACTAGGAAACACAAAACCGATTAAAATAGACATAAGATTAATAAGTGCCACAAATCAAAATATCTCTACGGCAATTTTGGAAGGTTCTTTTAGAGAGGATTTGTATTATAGAATCAATACAATACCGATTAGCATTCCTGAATTAAAAGAGAGAAAAGAAGAGATTTTGCCTATTGCAAATGCGGTTTTAGAAGATGTTTGCTCAAAATACGGGTTTGCACAAAAAACTTTTTCCAAGGATGCAAAAGAGCTATTGCTTTCATACAATTGGCCGGGAAATATTAGAGAGCTTAAATCAGTATGTGAGAGATCTGCTATCCTAAGCGAATCCAATACAATAACAAAATCCGACCTCTTTATCGAAGAGAGAGAGACTAAAAAAAATATAAACGATATGGAAAAAGAGCTTCTTACGGAGGTTCTTGCAAAAACCAATAACGACATAAAAGAGTCGGCAATAATACTTTCAACAAGCATTAAAGAGTTGGAAAAAAAACTAATTAAATACAATTTATCAATATAAGAGGTTAACAAATGAGCAGTAAAAAATATAATATAGCAGTAGTTGGCGCAACCGGTGCCGTTGGTGAAGAGATTCTTTTATTACTTGAAGAAATGGAGATTCCGGTAAACAAACTTATTCCTTTAGCAAGCGCAAGAAGCGCCGGAAGTAGAGTTACTTTTAAAAACAAAGAGGTTGCGGTGCTTGAGCTTACAGAGAGTGTTTTTAAGGAGCAAGAGGTAGAAATAGCTCTTTTTTCAGCAGGCGGTTCTATAAGCGAAAAATACGCTCCACATGCCGCCAAAGCAGGTGCTGTAGTGGTTGACAACACAAGCTTTTTTAGAATGATGGATGATGTGCCTCTGGTTGTACCTGAGGTAAATCCAGAAGACATAAAAGAGTGGAAAAAGACAGGAATTATTGCCAATCCAAACTGCTCTACTATTCAAATGGTAATTGCGCTTAAGCCACTTGATAAAGAATATGGGATTAAAAGAATCGATGTTTCTACATACCAAGCCACAAGCGGCGCAGGCAAGCTCGCCATGGATGAGCTTATGAATCAAATGCGTGATGTTATGAATTTTAGATTTGAAAATACAAAAGTAGAAAAATTCCCACACAAAATAGCTATCAATGTCATTCCGCAAATAGACAAATTTACCGAAAACGGCTTCACAAAAGAAGAGCTAAAAATGGTTAACGAAACTCAAAAAATTATGCACAAAAAAATGCAAATCGCATCTACTTGTGTCAGAGTTCCTGTCTTAAGAGGTCACAGTGAAGCCGTAACCGTGCACTTTGAAGACATCATAGACGCAGATGACGCAAGAGAGATTCTATCCAAAGCCGAGGGTGTTACAGTGATAGATGAACCGCAAAAAAGCAAGTATCCTATGCCTCTTGAAGCAACAGGAAAAAACGATACATTTGTAGGAAGAATACGAAATGACATATACGATAAATCCATACTACACATGTGGATTACAGCGGATAACTTAAGGGTAGGCGCTGCAACAAATGCGGTAAAAATAGTAAAAAAATGGATAGAGATGGAGGAAAATAAATAATGATAGAAAAACTTTTTGAAAACACTCTTTGGAATTCAAGATTTTTTGTAATTCTGCCA
>JAUPLZ010000273.1 GCA_030836705.1 Campylobacterota bacterium | reverse complement strand
CTTGGAAGTTTTATGGATTGATAATACTGTTCAAACTCCAGCGTTCCGTAAAGCATTGCATAGGCATCCGAAATATAGGGTTCAACATCAGTGTGATTGTGATAAACGTACAGATGACTATATAAATGATGCTGATTTTACAGCCAATCACGCCGCGGCGATGATTTTTGTACTTAACCACAACTTCAACGGTCTTTACAATGAATCCAAAAAAGGGCGTTTTAACGGTTCATTCAACTGGAACGCCAAGCGCATTAACTATGTTGACATGTCTGCTCTTATTCAGCAAATGCATGAAATTTTGAGCACGAAGAATGTCGAAATTTATACGATGGACGTATTTGAATTGCTCCATCAGTTTAATGACCCTGATACATTTATTTATCTTGATCCTCCCTACATGTCAAACGAACTGCTAAAATTGGCACTTAGGGATGCAATAAGAAAGTTGTATTTTGAATTTTAACCTTAAAGAGTCGAATTAATTTCGATAAACTCCATTTTCAATTTTTGAAAAAGGAGCCAAGTGTTAAACAAAAGGCAAGTAAAAATGATAAAAAAATTGTTAAAACAAGGTCTAAATAAAACAGAAGTCGGGAGACAACTTGGTATTAGTCGAGAAACTGTCAGAAAATATTCAAACCTTCCAGACGGATATGTGCCTATAATCAATAGAACACCCGCAGAGAATCTTGTAGAGCCATTTCTGCCATATATTGCCAAGATGCTAGAAACTGCAAAAGAGGAAAATTCATTTATACCTACAACTGTTATCTATGAAGAGATACGGAGGCTAGGTTATAAAGGAAGCTTGAGATGGCTACAGCAAATAATACAGAAATATGAACTTCGAAAAAGGGCTAATATCCAAGAAAAACTAATACGGTTTGAGACCAACCCAGGCAAACAGATGCAAGTGGACTGGATAGTATTTCCAAACGACAACCTATCTGCGTTTGTTGCAACAATGGGATACTCCAGAGCATCATATGTTGAATATGTTGATAATGAAAAAATCGAAACACTTATTGGATGTCATATGAATGCTTTTAAATATTTTGAAGGTGTACCGCTAGAGTGTTTGTATGATAATATGAAAACAGTAATTATTAAACGAAACGCATATGGATATGGCAAACATCAACTTAATGCCTTGTTTGAAGATTTCGCCAAACATTGCGGGTTTGGGATAAAAATATGCAAACCATATCGTGCAAAAACCAAGGGAAAAGTGGAGAGATTCAATCATTACTTAAGATACAGTTTTCATAACGCCCTAAGAGTTAAATTATCTATGAAAAATTATAAAGTAAATATAGAAAATGCAAATGCCGAAGTATTAAAATGGCTTGATGATACTGCAAATAAACGAATACATCAAACAACCCTGCAAAGACCATTTGAACTGTTGGCACAAGAGCAACCCCATTTGCTCCTTGTGCCCAAACCTTATGCAGGAATCCATCCAAAGGTTGTAATTGCCAGTGTAGCTAAAAAAGAGTCATCATTCAAGAAAAATATGAATATAGATTCAATCTATATTCCAAATAGAGATATGCAAAGCTACGACGATTTAATACCGTCATTTGCAGTTTGTATGATTTCGACACTTTCTATCCAAATGGGATGTGTGCTGTGGAGCTAAGCAATAAAATAATTGAACTATGCAAAGAACTAAAGCTATCGACTATATCCGAGCGATATCACGATGTTGCGGCAATAGCAGCCAAAGAGAATTGGCAGTACATACAGTTTCTACACGAACTATTGCAGCTAGAGAGTGATATCCGTATGAATAGAAGCAAATCTACTTTAACAAAGTTTGCAGGATTTCCGGCTATAAAAACATTAGAGCAGTTTGATTATGCTTTTTCTGTCGGTGTTAACCGTAAACAAATAGAGGAATTGGCATCTTTAATTTTTATCAAAAAACGAGAGAATATCATTCTTTTAGGACAAAGCGGGGTCGGCAAAACACATCTTGCTATCGCATTGGCTTATAAAGCTGTTTTGCACAGATATAAAGCCAAATTTACAACAATATCTGAATTATTGTCCAATGCCAATAAAGCAAAAAGGGAAAAGAAATATGATGCGTTCTTAAAACTAATAACCAATCCGTCAGTTCTGGTGATTGATGAAATAGGTTATTTCAATATGAATAAAGAAGAGGCAAATCACTTCTTTCAAATTATTTCTAAACGATACGAAAAAGGCTCAACAATATTGACATCCAACCTTGTATTTAGCAAATGGACACAAATATTCGCAGGAGATAAAATCGTTACAACAGCAATTTTAGACAGGGTGTTGCATCACTCTCATATCATCAATATACAAGGAGACAGTTATAGATTAAAAGAGAAAAAAGATCATGGAGTAGGTAGCTTAGAAGCTTATAAGCTTGAAGCTAAAACTTCAAATAAATTAGCAGAAAACATAGAGGCGGTTTAAGTTTCAAATTGTGACTTTTTTAAATTTTTAAGTGCCAATTTTAGCAGTTCGTTTGACAGCTTTTGTTAATCGCATGAAATACCCACTCGCTCCACCCCGTGTATGGCTTGATATCGTTTAGGATTTGAACGGCTTTATTTGTAAGGGGT
>JAUPLZ010000272.1 GCA_030836705.1 Campylobacterota bacterium | reverse complement strand
GTCGTAGTTTACAAGTTTGTGTTCAATCATTTTGTTTTTACCTTATTTAATTCAAAAGGATTTGTTGATTCATATAAAATAAAGTCCTTGTCATTGTATATTGTTGCCTTAAAATTATATTTAGTGCTTATTGTTTTAAGCAAAGAGAGTGATTTTTTATTACAGTTTATATGATAAATATCATAATTGCACTTAGTAATGTAATACTCTTTTAAAATATTATACAATAAACCCTGATTTCGATAAATTTCATCAACCCATATAAGATGTAATTCATTTACTTTTTTAGATGTTAAGGGATATAAAAAATCAGTAGTCATAATTTTCAACATTATCAACGAGGCTTTCTAAAAACGCTTTTACATTTAAATCACTATCTAATCTGTATCTAAAATTCTGCAAACTGTTTTTAGCGTTTATGAGAATCTTCATATTGTTTTTTTCTTCCGTAAATATACCGTTTATCATGATTTTATTCCTTGTTGTAATTTATTTTCTATAAATCTCTTTACGGTGTCACAATGGCATCTCTTAGGAGAGCAGTAGCATCCTAAATTCACATCACCTTTTAGGGCTTGTTTATAGATGATTCTTAACTCTTTTAGCATGGTCTCATTTTTTATTACTTCAACTTGCTCGTGAAAGTATTTTTCATAATTTTCACATACAGCGTCTCTTTGGCTTTCATTATTCATTTTGAATGGATTACCGAGAGCAGAGCCTCTGCCGCAGTAGATATGATTTGGCTCTTTATATTTATTTACAACTGCAATCATTATTCACCACTTTCTCTTTAATGTTTCATCGGTATTCAAGCTCATAGCATCTACCTTTCAACCTAACTTCGGTGTTTTATTTCACATTTAATATTATTGCTTTTGACATAATCTCTCAACCAATCAGCCGCTTCGCTAGCGTTGGCAAAATTAGCATTATTTATATATGATTCTATGGATTCCGCATCCCCCGTTATTGCTACGCTGACCGCCAACTCGCCCTGCTCTATTATGAACATTTGGGATGCGTCTCCGAGACTCATTGCTATATTTGCTTTTACTATTTTTTTCATCTCTAAACCTTTATTTTTCTAATTTTAGACACACAAAAATCTACGGTAGAAAATACTAAATTAAAACAACTATCATACTTCTAAATAGTAAATAAGTCAAGCATTATATAGGTAGTTTATATAATTCTTTAATAATAAATGTACTGAAATAGTTTTTTGGTTTTAGAGTTTCAAAACCACTAATTTAATGGTTTTGAATATTTGCCAATAATCGACATGAGAGCATCGAAGTCTCTGAGTTTATCTTTAAGCCGTTTGCACTCTAAAAACTTGTTTAAAGTCACTTCTCCGAGATGAGGAAGTTTTTGATTCCATCCCTCTAGCGTTCCTTGAGGGATTTTAGAGAATTCTGCAAACTCTTTGTAGGTCATGCCAAATTCTTGTAGGGTTTGTTTCATTAGGGTTGTTGGTTGTTCTGTTTTGCTCATAGTGTGCCTTCTATATTATTTTTTGAAATGTGTATTTTTCTTTATCCGAGTTGTCACGAAAATCTTTTACATATTCATCATAATTTATGTGTGATTCTTCTTTATTTACAGAAGTTAATATTTTGTAATCTCTATATCTTTTTTTATTTATTAAGGCACACTCAAAGTCTAGTTTCGCTCTAGTTATCGAGTAAGTATTTGTAAAATACTCACTCTCTTTTCCCACACTAAATACATTACTCTTTTTAGCTCTTATCTCTTTAAGTGTTGCCAAAGTAGATGATGAATTTCTATAATTTTTCTCAATCCACACCAAGCACTCGTTATATAGTTCATCATTTCCATATCTTGCAATCAACATATCTATGTTAGTATTCTGTGTAATAACAGATATATATTTGTTCGTGTGATAGTGATTTCTTCCTCTATCTACAAAATACATACCGACCAAAAAAGAAATATTATAATCCAATATATGTCTCTTTCTGCTAGCTCTTTGTTTATCACATTTGTCTTGAAACATAGAAGATAAAATATGTTCATTCTCTCCGTTGTTAATTATTAAATTAAACATTTTACTAGATTGAACAACATTCTCTTTCAGTTTTTCAAAGCTCTCAATATATCTATTATCTAAATCTCTTAGTTCTCTATCAACTTCATATTTTTTATACTCATATAAAATCTCTTCATTCATGTTTACAAACCCACTTTTAATTTGTGCAGTCTCTATTTCTACAAACCCTTTTTTTAATAATTTGAGTGTGGTTCTCTGAACAAATGGATAAATCTCATAATTTCCAAAAGGTATATGTTCACTCTCTTTAACTTCGCTGTAAATAAAGTATTTGTCTTTATTATCAGTTGAAAAACTTATAGGGTTTTCAACATTAATCTCACAATATTCTTTTAATTTATCAACTTTATTATTGACCGTTTTATTAAAAAATATATCAGCTATCTCTTTTAAAACCTTGCTGTTTTCACTTATTGTTAAATCAGGTAACTTCTCTGCTCTATTTTTAATTCTCCAAAAAGAGATAGATTCAAATAGCTTTTCACTTATATAGCTCTCATCAAGTTTCGGAAGTGCAGATTTGATGTGATTTAGCAAATATTCAACATTCTCTCTAGCCTCTTCCTCTTCTCTTTTTAGGAGGTCTCTAACGCCAACCAGCATGATTGCAAATCTTGCATATTGGCTTCTATGCTTTCTGCTGTTTAAGTAAAATTCAATCTCTTTGGCTCTTATATTGTCTATCACAAATATATTATCACTTAAATCCAATTCCACTTTAATGCGCTTGTCTTTAATGCCTTGATAAGAATTCTCGTGTGAACACAAAACATAGCAACAAAGTTTCCCTTCCACTTGCTCTACTATGTGAGGCTCTAAAGTATAAATAGGATTATATATTTGATTTGGTTCGTTGTATGTAGGATTAGAGAACATACCTTTTGCGTTATCCTCATTCATTACATATCTCCAATCCGCTATAACCCTAGAACCAATCTGCAAAGAACTATTTTTTTCTTTGACAAATTCAGCCAATGATTTACTATTGAAATCAAGAGCATCTTCATCATCGTGTATAAAGTTGAACTTTTGTTGCTGGAAGTCTAAGGAAAACCAATCTTCATTACCGACTTCTCCAAAAATATTTTTATCTCTATCATGTAGCCCATAAAGCAAAACAAGAAGTCTTTTGTAATATAACGATGTATCATCCATTTTATCTCTGGCTTTTTTGTTTGCTAGGTCTTTGAAGTTTAAATATTTATCAACTTCTATCCCATTGAATTGACTGCTTCCATTTTTTTTAAAAATTGAACTTATCTCTGATTCAGTTGGAAACAATCTATCGCCGCCTTGTATATCATCCGAAAAAACAGCATACACATTTCCACCATTTCTTATAAATAAAAATTGTTTTCTATATTGGGCTTGTTCCCAAGCCTTAAACATAATATCTTCCAAGCTTGTATTACCATTGGCATACTCACTGTAATGAGCTTTTTCGTTTCTTCTATATTGCATTAAAACAACACTCTTTTCACTAGGTAACATATTCTTGATAATATTTATATCATCTTGTAGAGCATCCTTAAAAGCTCGCAGGCTTGAATAATCAGCACCCCCGCTAGAGAGATTATAAAAAAATTCTTCATCTAAAAATAATTTTCTTTGATAAAATGTTATTTTTTCATCATCAACCGCACCACTTCCCTCTGACAGCTGTATAATTTGAACACCTTTTCCCGTAAATATATCCAGAGTATGAATGCTCTTTTCTAGCTTTGCAATAAATTTAATTGTGCCATCAATCGAAGCCAGACTTTGAGAAGCTTTTTCTTGATAAAAAGCAGATAATGTTTTTGATTTAAGAGAAAGCTCTTTTGTTTTAACATTAATAAACTCTTTTTGAAGTGCAACTATGCTTCTTATATCTTCTGTTTGTTTTTTTATCATTTCTATGTTTTGCTCTTTAGCCATAGAAATCGGCAAACTCATATCGCTTTTATTTTTTGAAGATATTGCAACCAACCGCTCCGTTGAGCTTACCCCATCTTCTACATACCCTATTGCTAGTTCTTTGGCGATAATCCCCATTTCTATTTGTACAGCTTCGAGGTCTTTATCTCTTATGCTTTGTGCTAAATCTTGGTTTATTGGCTCATATAATCTTAAAAAATCATCTACTGTAAAAGATGTGCTTGAATAGTGGGAATGTTCGCTAGTCCATTTATTTTTAG
>JAUPLZ010000002.1 GCA_030836705.1 Campylobacterota bacterium | reverse complement strand
TAAGTTCTGCGACTCCTTCAATAAAGCCTATTTGCGTCTTGCTTGCATATAAAAACCGTTCCAAAAAAATAGGCAGCAGCGGAAGAATCATTTCGGTTGAAAAATCGGTAAAAAAGCTGTTTGTGCCTAATGCGACAATATTTTTATTTAACCGTTCTCTTATCATTTTTTTCCATTTGGTTCAGAGTTTATTGACACCCTTGGCATTCTATGCTTCTATCTGCTATATCATCCTCTTGTTTTGCTTGGGCTGATTGGCTTCTTAGATAATATGTAGACTTGCAGCCTAATTTCCAAGCTAGCATGTATATATCATTTAGCACTTTTCCGCTCGCTTTTTCAAGTGTCATGAAGATGTTCAGACTCTGTCCTTGGTCTATCCATTTTTGTCTAATCGCGGCAGCTTTTATAAGCGCTTTTTGGTCTATGTCATAAGCCGGTGTGTAGCTTTGCCATGTATCAGGCGATAGATTTGGAACTACAACCGGAATAAGACCTGAGAGATTTTCTTCAAACCACTTTCTCTTATAAACCGGCTCGATAGCTTGGGTTGTGCCAACTAGAATAGATATCGATGAGGTTGGAGCAATCGCCAAAAGATAACCGTTTCTCATGCCATCTTTTTTGACTTTTGTCCTCAAATCATCCCAATTGTATTCATATCCAAAAAGTCCGCCTCTTTCTAGAAGTTTTTTTGCTTCGCTGTTTGCCGTATCTATCGGCATAATCCCTTTTGACCATTTGCTGCCTTGAAAATTTGGATATTTTCCTTTTTCCAAAGCCAAATCACTCGAAGTTTTTATGGCGTTATAGCTTATAACCTCCATTATCTCGTCAATTTTTTCAAAATGTTCTTTGCTTCCCCATTGATAGCCGTTTTCCGCAAGCATTTGCGCTTCGCCCATTACGCCTAGCCCGATTGCGCGAGAGAGAAGATTGGTGGTTTTTACTTTTTTTAGAGGATAAAAGTTCAAATCTATCACATTATCAAGCATTCTTACGGCGATTGGCACCACCCTTTCTAGGTCTGTTTTTGTATTTACTTTTGAGAGGTTTATGCTGGCTAGATTACAAACGGCAGTCATCCCGTCCATTTTTTCCTTTGATGCATGAAAAACTTTTTTGCCGTTTATTGAGTCTAGTTCTGTGATTTTGTTTGCATTTTTTATAACGCCGGCATCTGTAATAACCTCATCATTTTCTTCAAAATAAGCAATATCTTCATTTGAATTTGATTCAAATTCTATTTTCATTTTGTAGTGGTTTGGCTCTGTGTTTTGAAAAATCTCCGTACAAAGATTGGAGCTTCTTATGATGCCTGCGTGGTCGTTTGGATTTGCTCTGTTTGCGCTATCTTTAAATCCCAAAAAAGGGCTTCCGGTTTCAAAATAACTAAGAAGTATTTTTTTCCATAGATCTTTTGCTTTTATGGTTACTCTTTGAATAGCAGCATCTTCTTCGTACTCCGTGTATTTCGCCTCAAATTCATCGCCGTACAAGTCGCAAAGTTCCGGCGTAAAATATGGGTCAAATAGGCTCCATTCGCCATTTTCCTCAACCCTTTTCATGAAAAGGTCATTTATCCAGAGTGCAGGAAATAGGTCGTGCGCTCTTCGTCTCTCCTCGCCGGAGTTTTTTCTCAAATCTAAAAAATCAAGAATATCATAGTGCCAAGGCTCAATATATACGGCAATCGCTCCTTTTCTTGTGCCTAGCTGATCAACGGCAACCGCTAAATCATTCTCTATTTTTAAAAACGGCACCACTCCGCCTGCTGCGTTTTTGTGTCCATCGATAAAAGAGGCGCTTCCTCGTACTTTGCTCCAATCCCATCCTATGCCGCCTCCGTATTTTGAAAGAAGCGATTTTTCTTTGTATCCATCGAAAATTCCCTCAATGTTATCAGGATTTGAGCCGACAAAGCACGAAGATAGCTGATGTCTTGTGGTTCTGGCATTGGATAGAGTAGGTGTGGCGGTCATAACTTCAAATTTTGAAAGCACATCGTAAAACTGTTTTGCCCAAAATTGCGGATTTTTTTCATTTTGAGCCAAAAACATAGCAACCCCCATAAACATCTGCTGCGGAAGCTCGATAGGTTCTGCATTTTTGTTTTTTATCAAGTATCTATCGTAGAGGGTTTTGATGCCAAGGTAATTAAACTGCATATCTCTTTTTGGGTCTATATAATTATTCAAATCATCCAAATCATATTTTTCTTTTAGCCCTTTTAGGATTCTTCCCTCTTGTTCACCAATTTCAAAATAGTGTTTTAGGTGTTGGTAAGCTTCTCCTTTTTTGCTGTTTGTTGCTTTGCCGACTTTGTGATAAAGGTCGTATAAAAACAGCCTTGCAGCCACAAAAGTCCAATCGGGTCTATCTATGTCTATCTTATCGACCGCTGTTCTAATTAGAGTTTGCTGAATATCAGCCGTGCTCATTTTGTCTCGAAACTGAATCTTGGCATCTAGTTCTAGCTCTGATTGAGAGACATTTTTTAACCCCTCAACCGAATCTTTTGTGTATTTTTGTATCTTTTTTATATCCAGCGGTTCTAATCTTCCATCTCTTTTAACTACTGTTAACATATTTTCTCCAGATAGATTTTTATGAAATTTTAGCCCAAACTTATAAAAATAAGATTACAAAACATAATTCTTACTAAATAATAATATTTATTGTTTTATAGAGTAGTTTAGTATTTCACCTGCAAAAAGCGGAACTACGCTACTGATAATATTTGGCACCAAAAAATCTGCTTTTTCTAAAATTATCTCTTTTTTTGGCGGATTTATGTTGTAGATGTTTTTTGCGTTCGTACTTACAAAATCTTGCATTTTGTTTAGCGAATTATGTTTATCAAAAAAAGATGCCAAAGCCTGCAACAAAACAGGTGCTGAAAAAACACCGGCGCTTCCGCTTGCTGATTCTTTTTTGTCAATCGCATGCGGCGCTGTGTCTGAGCCGAACATTATTTTTTTGTCCCCGGATAAAACCGCCTCTTGGATTGCGTCTCTGTCTTTTGGAGTTTTTAAAATCGGTTTGCAAAAATTATGCGGTTTTAGCGCACCGCCTATCACATCATCAAGAGTCATCAAGAGGTGGTGAACCGTAACCGTTGCATAAAGGTTATCAAATTTTTTGAGCGTTGATATGGACTCTTTTGAGCTGATATGTTCCATTATGATTTTTAGTTTTGGAAATTTTGCGGCAAGCTCTTCAAAAATAGGCATAAACTCTTTTTCTCTATCAAGCGAAAAGCCGTTTGTTTCACCGTGAATAGAAAGAGGAATGCCAAAATGAGCCATTGCTTCAAGCGTGCCTTTTAGTTTTTCGGTATCGATTGATGCTAAACCGGTTTGAGAGTTGGTAGTCACGCCGCTTGGATAGAGTTTAACGGCTAAAATATGCTCTTTTATATCATTTAAAAAGTCAAAAGATAACTCTTCTTTTAGAAAAAGCGTCATATATGGTTCAAAATTTTTGTTGATACAAACATCTAAAATCTCTTTTTTGTATTTTTGCACCTGCTCTTTTGAGGTAATCGGCGGCAGAAGATTTGGCATTATAAGCGCGCCTGAAAAATACTTTGCTGTATATTCAACTACATTTTTTAACATCTCGCCATCTCTTAGATGAACATGCATATCCAAAGGTGAATTTATAACTAGACTCATTTTTTGCCTTTTATTTTTTGTAAACTATTGACAATTATATTTGAATTTTGTTGAGGGTGCCTCTAAAAACTACAGACACTGATAGCTTTATAGGGTTTTTCATAGACAAGGCGTATCTTTGCAGACCTAGTTGTAGCTAAGTCAAAAAGATACAACGCAGTATATGGCGAACCTCATAAAGCCTAAAGGGAAGCCAAACAAGGGGTAGTCTTCGAGAAATTAAAATATTTGAATTAGCTTCGGCTAGTACTGCATATTTTAATTTTCAAATCCCACTCCCTTTTTTGACTTCTATCAGAGGTTATAGTTTTTAGAGGCACCCTAAATAAGACAAATTTTATCTTCTTTTAGATAGACTTTGACAAATCGTTAAAAAGAGCACAATATGAAAAGAGTATATCTT
>JAUPLZ010000271.1 GCA_030836705.1 Campylobacterota bacterium | reverse complement strand
TTATCTATCTTCCTTAATTTTGATAGGCGATTATATCATAGCTTTTTTAATAAGCTTTTGGATATAAAAAGTTTATTAAGCTTTTGGATAAGTTCCCATATCCGGTGATGATGGAATTCTTAAAAATGTATATGGCGGAAGCTTTAGAGGAAGTGTAATAGGATTTATATTTCCACTGTGAACTTCGTCCCAAACTTTTTTATTTTCAGCCAATAATTTCTTTAGCTTCATATAAACTCTTCCATCACGCTCATAAGTTGTGCCTATTTCATTATCCACTATCTCTATTTTTGAATTTAACGGAGCAACAATTTCAAGCTCATCATTTGGCAGAGTTTTATACTTACATAAAAAGTGTGTGCCCTCTTCATTTACAACTCCACTAACCTGATGAGTTCCTAGTTGCATAGTAAAATCTAAGCTTTGTGTATCATGTTTTTCAAAAGGTCTTGAGATCAGATAAGCATCTGTGTAACCGCGGTTTTGAAGGGATTGTAGCTCGTACTGATATTTTTCTACATCATTTATGCCATTATAATAATCATCAATAGCCATTCTATAGGCTTTTGCGGTTACTGCAGCATAGTAAGCCGTTTTTGTGCGTCCCTCTACTTTTATGGAATCAACAGCACCGCTGTCTAAAATCTCTTTGAGATGTGAAGCTAAATTCAAATCTTTTGAGTTCATAATGTAAGTTCCAACGCCCTCTTCCTCTTCAAGTCTAAAAAGTGTTCCCGTCTCTGGATTTGCAGCATACATCTCATAAGGAAAACGGCAATCATTTGCACAGCTCCCGCGATTTGGTACGCGACCGCTTTGAAGAGTTGAGATAAGACATCTTCCGCTATATGCAAAACACATCGAGCCATGAACAAAAACTTCTAGCTCTAAATCAGGAAGCTCTTTTTTTATCTCCACCAAATCTCTTAACGATATCTCTCTTGCCGTTATAATACGGGTTGCACCCATATCACAATATACTTTTGCATCAAGAACATTCATAACATTTGCTTGAGTTGAGAGGTGAAGAGGCATGTGCGGCACTAAATCATGACAAAGTTTAAGCACACCCGGAGTTGCTACTATAAAAGCATCAGGTCCCAAATCAGCCATTGCCAAAATATGTTTTTTTAGAAGATTTAATTGAGAGTTAAAAGGAAACCCGTTTAGCGTCGCATAAACTTTTTTACCGCGAGAGTGTGCATACTCAATGCCCTCTGCAAACTCATCCATACTAAACTCTTTTCCGGAGCGGATACGAAGAGAAAAGTGACTAACACCCCCATAAACGGCATCAGCACCGAAATCGATAGCAATTTTTAATTTTTCCAATGTTCCCGCAGGGGATAGTAACTCAACTTTTTGCATTATTTTCCAAATTGTGCTAAAAGAGCTTCTATATCTTCATTTGAAGCAATTTCATTATGTGTATCTCCAGCAATATGCTGTGCAGAAGAGACTCTTTTTTCATCATCAATCTTGCCTTCAAAAAGACTATTCATATAATTTGAAAGTGCACGCATAACATTTATAACTCGTTCTATTTTTTGACGATGAATATCCTGATACTGCATAATATCCATAACACTCATTATCGCATCTCCGCTTGACTGAAGCGTCTCTAGCGCCTCTTTTGTCTCATTAAGTGCAGTACTATTTTTATCTAATTGTGTTGCGAACGCTTCAACATCCGGAAACTTTTGACTTAGTGTCGAAAAGAGCTTAATATTGCTATCTAGCACTTTCATAATATTATTTGCCGTCTCTTCTTTTGCCATTAGTTCATTGCTTATTTTTTCAATGATGTCAAAAATTTGAGATGCTTTTTCTTCACTCTCTTTTGTTACATCGTCAAGCTGGTGAACCATCTTGTTTTCATTAGTTGCAGGCGGTGGCCAGTTATGAGATGTATCTTTGTTATACCCCAATGGTTTATCATCGGCAACTTTTGATGAATTTATCTCTTGCACAATATCTTCAGAATCCATAACGGTTTCATCTAAATCATTACCTATTTCATCGTCTTCAAAGCTTTCTAAATCTTCAATTTCCCCACTCATTAAAGCGTCAAGTTCTTCTTGAGTCATAAAAGTTTCTCCATCTCTGTAAAATTCTCTAAATTTATTTTTTTGTCACTATAATATCATAAAATTATACAAATACGAGAATTAATTTAATGATAGTTGACCTACATAATCATACAAAACTTTGCAATCATGCCGAGGGTGAAATATCACAATATATTGAAAAAGCAATTGAGTGTGGTGTAAAATATTTCGGCTTTTCCGAGCATGCACCAATGAATTTTGATGAAAAATATCGCATAAATTTTGAGCAGATGAAAGAGTATGAAAAAAGTGTGCTTGATGCAAAAGAGAGATATAAAAACAGCATTGAGATAT
This sequence comes from Campylobacterota bacterium, assembly GCA_030836705.1. Taxonomy (GTDB): domain Bacteria; phylum Campylobacterota; class Campylobacteria; order Campylobacterales; family SZUA-545; genus JAUPLZ01. The sequence goes on along the minus strand of JAUPLZ010000271.1, from coordinate 833 downwards.
TGCTAGGTTATGAGGTTGACTACCTTATAGGCTATATGGATGAGAGAGTTTTAAACGCCGATGTAGATTACCTGATAGGCTCTGTGCATTTCATTGAAGAGTGGGGATTTGACAACCCTGAATTTATAGGCAATTACAAAAACCAAAATATTGATGAGATATGGCAAAAATATTTTAATGCCATTGAAGATATGGCAAAAAGTAAGCTGTTTGATATTGTCGGGCATATTGATCTTATAAAAATTTTTAACTTTTTGCCAAAAAAAAATATAATAGAGATTGCAAAAAATGCTCTTTTTGCAATTAAAGAAGCTGGCATGTCTGTTGAAATATATGTTGCTGGCTTTAGAAAACCTGTTGCCGAGGCATACCCATCGCCAATACTTTTAGAAGAGATTAAAAAGCTTGGCATACCTATAACTTTTGCCTCTGATGCACATAAGCCTGAGCAGGTTGGATTATTTAGTGATGAAACTCTCAATATTGCTAAAAATTTAGGCTTTGATGAATGTGTAATTTATCGTAAGAGAAAAAAAGAGTTTATAAAATTTTGATAGATTTGTTATAAAGCAATTTTAAAGAGTTAGGCTTGTATAATGTCCAAACTTAAAATTAAGAAGGAATAATGATGGGAAAATATATAGAATTAACTAGCTCAGATTTTGAAGCAACACTAAGCGAAGGTGTTTCTTTAGTAGATTTCTGGGCTCCATGGTGTGGACCTTGTCGTATGATTGCTCCTGTAATAGAAGAGCTTGCGAACGACTATGACGGCAAAGCAAAAATCTGTAAAGTAAATACAGACGAAGAGCAAGATATTGCTGTTAAATTCG
>JAUPLZ010000270.1 GCA_030836705.1 Campylobacterota bacterium | reverse complement strand
CTTCATTCACTTTGCCGTAGAATTCGACAATTTTATCTATCTCTTTGCCTATCTTTTTCAATTCGGCAAGCACACTCTTCTTCTCAGCCGCCGGAGCATTATCTTGACCAGATTTTTTCTCTAAAGCCGCCTGCTCCATCTTTAAGCGAGTATAGCGGTTGCTTCTCTCAGCAGATTCTTGAAACTTTTTAAGACTATCAAGCTTCTCTTGAAGAATATTTTTAGAGCGCTCACCATCCTCAAGCTGCTTCTCATAGGAAATTTTTTTATACTCTTGAAACGCCTTTGCAACATCGCCAAATAGAGACATACAAAAGGATATCATAACGGCCTCATCAACTCTGCCGTCATCTCCGAGCTGCATAGCTATCGCATTTTGCATATTTCTCGCAGAGGCTTCCATCTTCTTCCGTATAACGGAATTTTTCGTAGCCGCCTCTTTAATTTCTTCTGAGTATCCATTACTAATTTGCTCTAGTGTATTTGGCATATCGCAATCCTGATTATTATTTGTTAAATTGTAATAGATTTATAATAAAACATAGCTTAAGCAAATAATCTTCAATAGGATGTGTACGGCGGTACATTAACACCCTCAAGGCGTATCTCGTACTATGAAATATCTTTAACTTTCTTAACAATCAAATCCAAATACTTCGACGGCGTTTTCCTCATCATCTCCTGAGCCAACCATCGTATCTGAAAATACGCCGCCCCGCTGTCTCGAAGCGTAAAGTAGTTCTTTAGGCTTCTAAGATTAAAAGTTACCACCATATCAACCTTTACATTATCAGTTATGATATGCTTAAAAGCATCCCCGACATTGCGCTTCTTTTTTCCGGCTTCAAGCGCCAAAAACAGCGCCTCGCTATCGCCCTTATGAAGTTCTAAAAGCTCTAACGAACTCTTCGCAACTGCAATTTCATAGAAATCTGTTACCTGTTTGAATTGATAATTCAACTTCTCATACATACCGTTAATCTCGATCCTGTTGTACTCCTCATCCGAAGTTACAAACATATCAAAGCCCAAAACTTTATCTATAAAAAACTCTCTATCTCCGCTTGTCTGCGCCGCTACAAACGCATTTATGACAGAACTCATAGTGTAGCGGGTACTTCTAACACTTATCGCCTGTATGCGATGCCTCGCATGCTCTTGAAGAACACCCCTGCTCGTCCCTCTTATTAGAAAACTAAGATTTGCATGTTCCAAAATAGAGTGATGAAAATGAGTCCAAGCTAAATCGTGAAGCAAATTTGAACTCTCAACGGAGTTTATAGAAAGGAGCATCTCCTCATCGGGAAATGAACATGAGATATCTCTAATAGCCTCATTCTCACTATTTGAAAATGAGTCATAACATGTCCTAGCGGCAACTTCTGATACACCTATCCCCGTATTTTGAAGTAAAAAAACTTCGGGTTTTGTATATTTAATACCAAAAACAGTCTCAAACATCAAATTTCCTTATCAATAAGATTATCACTTGTCGAGGCACGGCCTCTTTTAAAAATAAATAGCTCTTTAATAAATAATTTAGTAAACAAATAGACCATTCCTGAATAAACCAAAATAGGAGATATAACGATGATAAGCACAATCATCGCCTCTACAATCTCGAAAGGGATTGCCGGGGAAAACGAATAGAAAAATATCGCATAAAGAAACCAAAATATAATATATACAACCCAAAAAATTATTTTTGATACAATTTTCCCCAACAATTTGGATGCAAATATAATAACACTATGGGGCAAACCTTTTTTCATATAAGAGCCTTTTTATCTTAAATCTTTTCCAAAGTATAATAAATATATAATAAAACATAGCTTAACCCCCGCAGGGTATTATGTGAAAAATCACAAAGAAACATCACAAGAGCTTACCGACTCGCCATCCGCTAACGCTCGAACGGCATCTTCGCGCTGCTTATCATCCAAGCCATTCCAATTAAGAAGCTTTTGCACTTCCAGCATGGAGCACAAAATATTAAAATTATTTGATGTCAAAGAATCAAACTCCTCTTTTGAAATATCTTTCTTTATCTCACCGCGCTCTAAATCATAAAAATCGACACGGACATCGCCAATGAATTTTCCGACTGTCCCTATCGCACCAATAGATTTTTCGATAAACACATTATCAGGGACTCTTCGCCCACTTTTTTCTTCTCTTATTTTTGTAAATCTCTGAGCATCATCAATCGCCCTGCTTACAAAAACAATCTCAATCTCATACCCATGCTTAATCGCTCTATCAATATTCTTCTTTTGAACATCATATTCGGCAAAGTTACCGTCAAGGATAAAAGAGAAGCCGTTTTTAAAAGCATAGTCAATCAAAATACTCACACCTTTTGAACTCGCCTTTTGGTAAAGATGCGCATTTTTTCCACCATCTTCACTTAATTCTTTACGGATCTCATCGATATCAATAATATCAATCTTAAATCTCTCTCTTAAAATTAATTGAGCGGTTTCAGACTTCCCCGCCCCCGGACTCCCTGCCATAAAGATAATTTTCTTATCCATGTTTTTGTAATGAAAATACTTATTAGGAAGTATCTGCCTCATAGACTTCACTTTCTCATAGGCGCGGATTTCAATCTCCGCTTCCGTAAGGTTCTCTTTTGCAAAGAGCTCCTTCGCAACAATATCTAAAAATTCTTTATCGGACATATAACACTCTCCTTGTTATTTAAGCTTCAACCCCGAATCGCCATCCGCTAACGCTCGAACAGCATCCTCGCGCTCAGTCTTGCTCATCGCTTTAATATCATCTCTATCTGGGAGTTCCCCTTCGTCACAATCAAAAAAATTTAAAACGCTTAAGAGCTTATCACTGCGACGAAGAACATCCTCTTTGTAGTGTGCCAAAAAGTTGGTCCCGCCAAACTTCTCAATTTCTGAAATCAGCGCTTTAGAATCAAACCCCTTTATTATGTTTTTCGAGATTTTTTCAAAAGTTGTGGTAAAAAAATCCATATTAATATTATTTTCACTGCAAAACTCTTCAAAATCATAATTCGTAAGAGCCTCAATATTATGCTCCTCATTAATAGACATAGCAATAGAGGAGTCATACCTCTCTCCCAAAAGCGAGATGTTTGTCACATCATAAACAGGCGCTATTTCGATACCGTCTCTATTAACAAGAAATGAGATATTTTTACCATGCGCATCAGAGTTGCCAAGAATCAAATTCCCACACACCCAAGCAATAAGCTCTTTTTTTGCAACGACCGGAACCCTACACCTATCCGCCAGAGAGAAGAGCTTTTTAAAAGAAACTCCCTCTCTTATATTTTTCACATCTCTTCCATTGCCAAAGTTCTGCTCATACTTATAGCTCGCAGGCATATCTAACATTTGGCAGGCATCTATAATATGCGTTCTTTTAACGCCACCCTCTTCTATTGCTCTATCAAATCGCTCTACTACAAGAACGCTCTCGCCAGCTAAATTCCACAAAGAGGAGTTTGCAACCTTAAACCCTGCACTCTCAAGCAGCTTAA
>JAUPLZ010000269.1 GCA_030836705.1 Campylobacterota bacterium | reverse complement strand
ATGGCTAGGCTAAGCGGCGGAAACGGACATTTGATGTTTGTCTATATTTTGCTGCTTGGTGCTGTTGTTGCGGCGTTTTTTGCCAATGACGGCGCGGCTTTGATTCTAACGCCTATTTTGCTTGCTAAAATGAAACATCTTAAGATGAATCCCGTGGCTGTTTTTGCATTTTTGATGGCTGGCGGATTTATAGGCGATAGCGCATCAAACCCTCTTGTGATTTCAAATTTGACCAACATTGTTACGGCAGGATATTTTAATATCGGTTTTTGGGAGTATGCAAAAGCCATGGCACTGCCTAATCTTTTGAGCATAATCGCATCAATCGCGGTTCTTTGGATATTTTTTCGCAAAGATATTCCAAATCAGATCGATATCCAAAACCTAGCTACGCCGGAATCGGCTATCAAAAATCAAATGATGTTCAATCTTAGCTGGCCTTTTTTGGGTTTGCTTATGACAGGATATTTTGTAGGCGATATTTATCATCTGCCTGTTTCGCTCTTTGCGCTCGGCGGGGCGCTTTTGTTTCTCGCAATCGGCGCAAAATATAAAGCCGTAAAGCCGATAATGACCATAAAAACAGCTCCATGGCAAGTGGTTTGGTTTAGCATCGGGCTTTATATCGTGGTTTTTGGACTTAAAAATGCAGGGCTCACCGACTATATAACCGAGCTTCTTTTATGGCTAAAAAATTATGGCGATTCGGTTTATATCATCAGTACGGGTTTTGTGGCTGCGATTCTTAGCTCCGTAATGAACAATATGCCCACAGTCATGGTGATGGATATTGCAATTAATGGCACAAAAGATACTTTTTTGGCATATGCAAATATCATAGGTTGCAATCTGGGTCCCAAAATGACGCCTATTGGCTCGCTTGCTACGCTTCTTTGGCTTCATGTGCTGGCGAAAAAAGGTGTCAAAATCGGATGGGGCGAGTATATGAAAGTGGGTCTTGTAGTGACTCCGCCCGTACTTTTAGCTGCTCTTGTTGGGCTAATATAATTTAAAGGATAAAAATGAAAATCAGTGTAATAAATCAAAAAAACGGCGTAAAAGCGATACTAAAAGGCTTTAATACAAAAGAGATAAGTGAAAAAATATCGGCTTGCCAAGACGGCGCTTGCTCTTGTGATTGCGACCCTGCAATGATGGCAAAAATTACAGGCATTGAGCTTAAAGAGACAGAAGACGGCGCAGAGCTTATAGTAAATGGCGCGGTAGATGCCGATACGCTAGCTCCTATGATGCAAAGCTGTCTAATAGGAGACAATGAACCTAAATGCTAAAATACTTCTAAAGTTCTAGGAGTATTTATGCAAAGAAGAGATTTTCTAAAAAAAACCGCGATTGCAGGCGCTGCGACTAGCATGACGCCGCTAATGGCAAAGAGCAACAAAAAAGTCAAACTCAAACTCGCCACTAGCTGGCCTGCTAGGTTTTCTATCATGGGAACAGGCATAGAGGATTTTGAAAAAAATGTCAAAAAAATGAGCGGCGGAAGCTTGGAAATAAAAGTCTATCCCGCCAACTCTCTAGTTCCAGCACTTTCTGTATTTGACGCCGTCAGCAAAGGCGATATCGATGCTTTTCACTCAGGTCCTTATTATTGGAAAGGCAAAAATCTAGCTTTTTCACTTTTTACCGGATTTCCTTTTGGATTTACGACAGAAGAGCATGGCGCATGGATGCTTCACGGAGGAGGATTGGAACTTTGGAGAGAGCTTTATGCAAAATACAATCTCTATCCTCTTATGGGCGGAAATACCGGTATGCAAATGGGCGGATGGTTCAAAAAAGAGATAAAATCATTGCAAGACTTAAAAGGGCTTAAGATGAGAATCCCAGGGCTTGGCGGCGAGGTTATGAGCAAGCTAGGAGTCAATCCTGTCTTAATGGCGGCAGGTGATATTTACACTTCTCTTGAAAGAGGGACAATAGACGCAACTGAATGGATAGCGCCCGCTCACGACATAAAAATGGGATTTGATAAAGTGGCGAAATACTACTATGCCGGCTGGCATGAACCAGGGAGTATGCTAGAAATTACATTTAACAAAAAAGTTTGGGACGGTTTAAGCGAAGAACATCAATCCATCATTGAGGCTGCAAGCGCCCAGATGCACTCAAATATGATTTTTGAATTTATGGCGGAAAATGCAAAAGCGCTTCAAAAGATAAACACAAAAAAAGTCAAAATAGCACATTTTCCGGAGCCAATTATAAAAAGTGCAAAAAAAGCCTTTGACGAGGTAGTGGCAGAGCAATCGGCAAAAAGCGATGATTTTAAAAAAGTGTGGGCAAGCTGCCAACAATTCTTAAAAGTCGCCCGAGGTTGGAGTGATTTGGGAAGCTCTGCTTATTTTAAAGTAAGAAATTCTTAAATACCTTTTATTTTGTTTAAAATTTTTGATATTTTCTCATAGTATTCCGTGCTAGTAAAGGCATCTTCGGGATATGAGAGAATATCTACTTTTTCTACATCTTTGCATGTAGAGTGCATCTCTTCAAAAATATGTCTTGCGCCGTTTTTGTCGGTAGCTGGCATAACTAGAACAAAAATTTCACCGTCATTTAAAAGAACATCAGATTTTCTGGAGGACTTTGCAATGATTGTTGCAAGTAAATCAGACTCTATTTCGCTTTTATTTTTAAAGCAAATAGTAGAAAGAGTATGCTCGGATGATTTTGTATTGTATCTTTCTAATGCGCTAGCGTCATGGATTATCACATTTTTTAGCTCACTAAAATTGCACAAAGTGCCCATAATTATTCCTTTGATAAAACTTTGGACAATTATACACTCCATAGCTTTATGATGGTTTTGATTTAGCTTTAATAAATAATTTTGATAGTAAACTGTTTGCGACTAAAAATAAGGGGTCGAGATATGAATATTAATGTAAATAAAAGTGAATATCAGTGTGAGCTTGTAATAGAGGGCGTTATAAAAAGTATAAGCGATTCACAATCTATAAAAGATGCTATAAACTCCTGCGGTAATGTAAAAAATGTGGATATAAATATTGTAAATTCTTTCTCAATCACATCGTCTGTTATCGGATTTTTACTTAAAAAAAAGCAGGGTGACGGTTTGAATATAAGTATAAAAGTTAGCGACCCTAGAATTTATGAGCTGTTCCAAAGCCTTAATTTGATAGAAGTTTTAAATATTAAAAAAATATAGAGCTTAAAAGTGGATATTTATAAGGATTCACTCTTTATTCAAAGTGGCTGTCTTAATAAAGAGTCTCGAAGCTTTGGACATGAGTTCGGCGATGGTTCTGTTTTTTTTGTTTTAAGCGAAAAAGAGGAGCTTTTAGACTCTATAAAAACTCTTGTAAAAAATTACAAAAATAAGCCGTCATTGGAGTTTTTATTAAAAGAGATAGTCTTAAATTTTGGCAGTCTTCTTAAAAGCAGTGAGATTTTTTTCTTATTTATCGATACCGAAGAGACATTTCACGCAATATCTCAAAACACTCCGCCGATTATTTTAAAAAATAAAAAAAACGAAATCTCGGTCGCAAGCCTAAATAAAAATATTTTTTTAGAGGATATAGAAAATCATATTTTTAGGTTTTTATCAAAAGATATAGCAAGTATGATTTTTACAACAAACGCAAGGCTGTTAAACTATCTAAAAGACCGCTCTGTCTCGGTTTTTTCAAAATGTGAGCTTGAAAATATAATAAGACCGCTATGTAAAAGAGCTGAAGATTTAGAGCTGTGCTATTTTCTTTTGAATAACACTCTAAAAGATAAGATAAAATTCGCTTTTAGCCAAAAACTTTCGGCGCAGCTTGAAGATATAATCAACTACGAAGCGGATTTGGAAAAGATACTAAACGACTCATATCCTGATGAAAAAATCTTAAACGATAATGCGCTTACCATATTCAACGAACTTATCTTAAATGCCTTTGAGCACGGGGTTTTAGAAGTAAACAGTCAAACAAAACAAGAAAAAATAGCAAACGGCAGTTATGAAGAGTATATTTACAAACTTCAAGAGAGCAAAAACAGCATAATAGATGTCGAATTAATCATATACGAACAAAACCTTTTAAAAATTTCTATAGATGACAAAGGCAGGGGTTTTGAATATAGTGAATATGATTGTTCTGAAAAAAACATAAGTACAGAAATCTTTCACGGCAGAGGCGTTCAAATGGCGAATATGATGAGTTCGCTACTCTATTATGAAGGGAATGGCTCAAAAGTTACATTTTATATAAACTACTTGCAAATTCAAAAAGTTCACGATTACCACCACGACGAAGAAGAGATGCTTAGAAAAATGTCTATTTTGTATGTAGAAGATGATCTTTTTATAAGGTCTCAAGTCTCAAAAATCATACAAAGAATGGTAAAAAATCTATACATTGCAAGCGACGGTGAAGAAGGCTTGGGGATTTTTAAAATGGAGCATCCTGACATAGTTCTAACAGATATTGAGATGCCAAACATGAACGGGCTTGATATGGCAGAAAAGATAAAAGATATAAATCCAGAGCAGGCTATTTTGATAATGACTGCCTACAATCAAGATGAGAAATTCCTAAGAGCCATAGATATCGGGGTTGATAAATATGTAATAAAACCTGTAAAAATAACCCAGCTAAAACAAAGCCTATTGCACTCTGCAAAACAAATTTTCTATAAAAAAGAGGCGTTTAGACTCTTAAAAGAAAAAGAGCACAACGACATGATAATGCTTGCGGATTTGCAAACAAAAAATAAATACACAATATCCCAGCAAACAATGGCATTTGAAAAGCAAAAACTTATTATTCATGATGATAGCGACAAATATTCTAGCAATTACCGCTGCAAGGTTTTTTATAAGCCACTTGAGAGGCTTAGCGGCGATATTTACGGTGTTTTTAAAATAGATGATAATAGAACTGTTTTGTATGTTATCGATAGTATGGGAAAAGGGCTTCTTGCTTCGGTTACCGCTGTTTTGTCCGCTGCTTATATAAACAGAACACTGGATATTATGATTTTAAATAATAACTTTGATTTTGAAAAACTTATTTTTGATTATCAAGACTACATTAGGAGTTATCTGCTTGATGATGAGTGCCTTAGTTTCTCGATGGTTTATTTGGATTTGCAAAAAAGAAAATTTCGTTACGGCTCGTTTGGCATGTACCCAATCGTAATAAAAAACTGCGAAACATTTGAAGTAATTGAGCATAAGTGCAAAAATATTCCTTTTATGAAATTTTTACCTATCAATCCGTCTGCAATTAGCGGCGAAATAGAACTCCCGCAAGTTTTTGAGCTTTTTTTATTTAGCGACGGACTTGTGGAGACTGAAATATTTGGCATGAAAGAGCTTATTTATCATCTAAAAAAAGGCGAGGAAGAGAAGGAAATAGGAATTTTTGAAAAAGTTATAAAAGAAGAGTTTATAACCGACGACGACCTTACTTTGATTCACTTTTGCGCGAAGTGTAAAAATTAACCCAGCTCATGCGTGGTTTTGTTTTCCTAGGCAGAGGCGTCAAAAGAAGTGGAAAAGAAGCTCTCCTTTAATTTTCTTATGTATGCTATAATACATACATAACTGTATGTAATGAGAGGTTATTATGACAATAAGAAAAAACTTTTTACTTGACGAAGAGATTGTAAAACACTTACAAGAGATAGCAAAGAGACAAAGTACCACCCAAACGGATGTTATAAAAAATATCATAGAAGAGAAATATAAAGAGATTTCTATGCAAGAAAAGATAGAAGCTTTTGACTCTATGACTCTGTTTCCATCAGGTGCATTGGCTGATAAAAGCATTCAATCAATCAAAGCAGAGATGGCAGCTAAAATATGAAAGTATTTTTGGACGCAAATATTTTTCTCGATAGATTTGATTCAAGCAGAAAATTTCATAAAAGCAGTGTTGACACATATAGATATCTGATACAAAACGGAACTATTTTTACAAGTTGTGACATCATCACCACTTTATACTATGTTGGAAATAAGATAAATAAATATGATATTTTAAAAAATATACAGGCTATAAACAAAACATTAAAAGTAATAGAATTTTCAAATAAAGAGATAGAAGAGACATGTATGTTAATGCTAGAAGACAGCGCTTACAAAGATCTTGAAGATACCATTCAATATGTTTTAGCTAAAAAATACCAGTGTGATATGATAATATCAAACGATGCAAATTTTGTAAGTAGAGATATAAAAGTTATGAACAGCGAAGAGTTTTTAAAAGAGTATGTCGGATGAAAGAATCAAAAAAATTACTAAACAAATCAATGTAAATGCTCTGCGCGAAAGCAAAAATCAGCTAAATCATTTTAAAAATGACGGTTTAGAGATAGTTTTTAAAGAAGATATTGAAGATTTAAAACTTTTAAGTGCGACAAGAAACGAGGAAAAAGTCACATTTGAAGAGTATTTGAAAAATGAAAATTCAAAATAATGTGGACAGGCTCAATGCCGTTTAGTTAAGCCATCAGCACCCTGCAAATGCCACTCTCTAGCCGATCAATAAACAATTTTTTTCTGCCTTCTTTGATAGTTGGCACTCTTGATGCCTTTTGTAATTTT
>JAUPLZ010000033.1 GCA_030836705.1 Campylobacterota bacterium | reverse complement strand
CGATATCATATCTAAAGGGGATCCATATTATAATGTCAACCTTACATCTCAAAGAGAAGATTTTTCATTGAGTACCACAATAAATTTAGGATGATATATTGAATAATTTTGAGTTATTACACAATACCGGTATCTCTTTTTTGGGAGATATAGAAAATGCATCAAAGCAAGAGCAAAAAACTTTTATTATTTTAGGTGTTGCCAGAGGCGGGACATCTCTTATTGCCGGTGCTTTAGCTCATCTTGGTATTTTTAGCGGCGATTTGTCTGTCGAGCCTGTATATGAAGATAGAAAATTGGCGGAAGCATTTGAATCAGGAAATGATGCTTTGGCAAAACAGATTATTGATGAATACAATAAAAAACATCCCGTATGGGCATTTAAACGCCCTCAGTCTATGGAGTATATAGAGAAGTTACACGCCATGGTAGAAAATCCTATTTATTTGGTAGTTTTTAAAGATATTTTTTCCATTGCAAACCGCAATAAAATATCGATGAAACTTGATATCATAAAAGGTATGAGAATAGCATTTAATGGATATGAAAAAATATTTAAATTTCTGGAAACAACTGAAATAAACGGTGCTCTTTTCTCGTATGAAAAAATTATGGCAAGCAAGGAAGATTTTGTCGATTCGTTGGTGAAACTGGCAGATTTAAAAGATTTTTCGGATTCAAAAAAAAGTGCGGTTTATGATTTTATAACACCAAATCCACAAAAATATTTGGATATGTCAAGAATCACCAAGTCTAAAGGAACGATAGGCAATGTAGCAAAGACTAGAGTGGTCGGATGGGCAGCATCCGTTCATGGAAACCAAGTAGTGGATGTAGAATTGTATATCAATGGGCAGAAAGTTGCAAAAACAAAAGCAAATCAATTCCGTCCTCATTTGCTAGAGAAAAAAATGCATCCGACAGGTCATTGCGGCTATGAATTTACACTGACTATTCCACTCAAACACGGGGATCAAGTGAGAGTGAGAGCTTGTGAGGATGTTGTTGATTTAAACAATTCACCGTATATTTTTAAATTACAAGAGGAACATAAATGAATATATTGATAGTAGGTTTGGCAAAAACAGGAACAACCGGTATTTCAAAAAATATCGAAAATTCGATGGAAAATACAAAGTATTTTTTAGAACCTAAAAATGTCTATTTTACTGCAAATCCTGAACACAGCAGATCAAACAATATAGTTAAAATACTATTTGAACATTGGAATCAAACCCCGCACCTGCGACAGGCTCTAATCAAAAATGAAACAAATATGAAGTTTGATAAGATTGTATATATAGTCCGTGATCCAAGGGATAACTTGATAAGTAGGCTTTTTTATGCAATTCACCCAATGATAAGAGCGAGAAAAGATATTGAAAAAGCAAAACTAGATGAGTGGGTTTCTTTGGTTGAGCAAAAAGAAAATAACCCAAAAGATGTGCCGTTTAGCAGCTTGATGGATGTGTTTTATAAGCTTTTTAAAATGGATATCTATAACTCGATAGATATATATAAACAGTATTTCAATTTTATAGATAAAAATGGTGAGAATGGATTTATTATCAAGTATGAAGATTTTATTGACAGAAAACTTGACAAACTAAGTGAGTATTTGGGATTTGACATATCAGACAATGACGATGTAGGAGATGCACTCTCACGAACTGTTCGCTCTAAAGCTTACAATAATTGGAAACACCTTTTTACTCAAAAAGATATACCTATCATGAAACAAAAGTTTAATGCAAATCTGTTAGCCAAATATGATTATACAGATTGGTCATTAGACGAAAACCCTGTTTTTGCACCGAGTGAAGGCTCTTTGTATATAAAAAATTTAATTTTAGATGCAATTGCCAAAAATAATGCCTGAGGTTTTTTAAAATGTCGGATGATGTAAAAAAAGTATTGGTTGGAAAAGAAAATTACCTATTTTTACATAATGATACAAACAATGTAATCGAACAGATTACGGGCAGATTGAAGACAGGTCCTTTATTTGGTTATAGGTATAAAATTTTGCTTGAGATGAGGGAGTCATATCTCAAAAGCAGAGGAGTCGATTACTACTATATGGTTGCTCCAAATAAAGAGTGTGTGTATAGTGAGTTGCTGCCGGACAAGGTGGAACTCTCTTCATTGCGTCCGGTAGAAAAAATCATCACAGAATTGAAAAAAAGTAGCTTTAAAAACTTTTTATATCCTTTAGAGATATTGATAGAAGCAAAAAAAAGAAATATCGTCTATTCATATGGCGATACACATTGGACAAAGTATGGAGCATTTGTTGCTTATCGGACATTGATGAAGCTTCTCTCCGAAAATCATAATGTCCGTATTATTGATGAGCGTGAAGTAATTTTTAGCATTGCTCATACTCAGGGAGATTTGATTTCCAAGCTTGACAAAATGCAAAAAGACCAATCGCTCCGTGTCGATATCGACAATCCAAAAAGTCGTTTGGCTTATGATAACAAGGTGGTGGGCACAGGTAGTTATCAAGAGTATAGTCAAGAAGATTCATCACTGCCTACAGCCTTGCTTTTTCGCGACTCTTTTGCCAATGCGATGATACCTTTTTTAGCAGAATCATTTTCTAAACTAGTTGTGGTACATCAGCCAAATATTGATTTTACACTCGTTGATGCTTTATCGCCTGATGTAGTCATAACTTTGCAAGTAGAGCGTTTTATCCTTAAAGTACCGAATGATATTACAGGGATGACAAACAAACAGTATGCAAAATTAAAGCATGATAGGTTAAAAAATAGTGCAAAACGACACAACTTATAGTCATATTATATCTCTAGGACGCAATTGTCTCCCCCGTGTTATCTTGACACACTCAGGCTACAAACCAAGAAAAGTACAAGGAGAGTTGACACTCCCTTTTGACCTTTCGATTCATAGTTACGAGAATGTGTGTAGTTTAATTAAAAATGATTTTAAGTTTTACACTGATGCAAATTTTATAGAGATTAAAGAAGAGAAGATAGTCCATACTTATTACAAGGGAGTAGAGTTTCCTCATGAGTCTGGAACTAAATATATAGAATTTTTTTCAAAAAACAACTTTGAAGAGTTGGTAAAAAAATTTCAAAAAAGAGTTGAAAACTTTTATGCATACATAGCCGACAATGACATATTGTTTGTCTGTAATTTTTCCAAATATCCAAAAGAACTGGCTCAAGTAATTAAAACTAAATTCCCGGAACTTCGGTTTAAAATCGTATGTTTAAATTATATACCAAATCTTGATTTGCCATCACAAAGACTCATAAACATAATGCTTCCAAATGGGTTAGATACAAATCCCCTTATTGACTATTATGTACTTATCCCGCCTGAAAAAAATTTTAAATGGAATAATGCCAGATTGAAAGAGACTCTTCTTGGAAAAAGATTTTACGGACAGGTAGATAATATTTTTAAACGATATATACTTAAGGAGCAGTGATGAAGGCTCTTTTTTTTGTAATGGTTTTATCCATACATATATGTGCACAAGATCAGATTGTGGTGACAAGTGACGCATCCATTGTAACCCATAAACTCACCGTAGGTAATGTCACTATAGGACTAAGTG
>JAUPLZ010000268.1 GCA_030836705.1 Campylobacterota bacterium | reverse complement strand
TGGCATGGCCAATCCTATGAACCTGATGACCGATTTGACCGATAACAAACCCGAAGGCGGATGGGAGCTCATCCAAATGGATGAAAAAGTAAGTACCGGCGGAGGCGGAGGATGTACGTACAACCCGGACCTTACGAAGTTTGATATGATGCTCTTTGTTTTGTTGGCGTTGTCGGTACTCTATCCATGGAGACGCAAACTGATCAAATAGAACACCCATGCGATCACTGCATATACAATACGGAGCGGCACTCGCAGCTGCTCCCGTTTTTTGTTTGATTTACGGAGCTGTGCTAGAGAAGCAGAGAGTTGATATTTTTTGGCTTCTCTTTGATCTTAAATCCCTTTTTTTTCTTGTCTTTTTTTATCCTGTTGTAGAAGAGTTGGTCTTTAGAGGCATCATCCAGGAGTATCTGCACCAAAAAACAAAACAGTTTCCTTGCTTCTTTCCTTTTTCAATCGCTAATCTTATCACATCCGTGTTGTTTGCCTTTATGCATCTTGTGCACCATGTGCCGCTTTTTGCACTATTGACCTTTGTGCCTTCTTTGATATTTGGCTATTTTAAAGACCGATACAAACATATTTCGTTTAGCATTATTTTGCATATGTTTTACAATTTATGTTATTTTTCTCTTGTTGTATAAGGTATAAGCCAAACAAGATAATAGAAAAAAGAATATTTTAAAATAGATTCTGGAGAGCAGTTGTTTTATGCAGAAGCGAAGGCATAGCCTTCGCTTTAAAAATTATTTGTAGTTTTTGATTGCTTTTGCGAGGATCGCTTCTGCTTCTGCTTTGTCTTTAAAACCGGCTACTTTTACCCATTTGTTTGGCTCAAGCATTTTGTATGTCTCAAAGAAATTTTTGATGCGGTTAAGCGTGTGTTTTGGCAGATCTTCAAGATCATTGATATTGGCATACGTCGGGTCGATCTTTTCTGCAGGAACAGCTAAAAGTTTTTCATCTCCCCCTTTTTCATCTTCAGTCATCAATACCCCTATCAGTTTGCATTTGATGACCGCACCGGCTTGAAGCGGATAATCGCAAAGCACCAATATATCGGCAGGATCTCCGTCATCTGAAAGCGTATCGGGTACAAACCCGTAGTTTGCAGGATAATGCATTGCAGAGTATAATACTCTGTCAACTTCTACGGTACCGGACTCTTTGTCGATTTCATATTTGATATTTGAGTTAAGCGGTACTTTGATGATCGCTTTTACTGCATTAGGGTTTTCATCAAAAGAAGGCTTAAAAAGTTCAATGGTGTCAAAAGAAACTTTGCACTCCATCTCAAAGAGTGTGAGTTCCGTTGGAGAAAATCCAATAAAACCATATATAATTAAATCAAATCTAAAGAAAGGACTTTGATAGTCTATAACCTAATATTTTTTATTAACTTTTAACTTTTTTCTCCCTCCCCCATTATGATATACTATTCAGTATAAGAATTCAAGTAAGAGAAAAAAGAATGAAAAAATTACTACTCATCATGGTGCTATTGGCATCATATATTTCACAAATAGCGGCGCAAGAGGGGCTTACCCAAGCACATTTGGTTTCAGTTTCACCTGAAGCTTCATCTACAGGAATATCAGAGAATACTGTTGTCGAGATAGTTTTCGACACAGCTATCATCGAAGATTCAGTAAATCAAGATACCATCGTACTAACCAATGTGGAGGGTACTACTACATTGGCAGAAGATAAAACACTGCGCTTTACACCAAATGAGCCGTTACCGGGTGGTGACTATATGGTAAATATTAATCCGGTAGAACTCGATATAAAAGATGCGGATGTTACAGCTTATCAACCCAAAACAGTTTTTCAGAAGTTTATCTACTGGATATGTTCACTCATTTATGCAAATCCTACTGAGTGTACTTTGTGTAAAAAGGTATGTGCAAACAGCAGTGGTGCAGAGACATATGTCAAAACAGAAAAAATCAGTTATGACTTTAGTGTAGAGAGTACACCAAAAGTGGTATCTGTAGCACTTGAGATTGCTGAACACAGCATAGGTGAAGGGAATAGCACTACATTAAGTGTGAGTGCAACACTGGATAATAACACAACACTGGATGTAACAAATGAAGTAGAGTGGATACTCTCAAATAGCGGTTTGGTAAGCATCACAAACGGTATACTTCAGGTAAATCAAGAGGGTACTGCCACCATAGAGGCAAAATATAAGAATGTTACATCTGAAGCTGTAAATTTTGTAGTCTATAAAGAGATCAATGGATATAAACTGCCGCCTGAACCCGATGAAACTCTCAATAACTCTACGTTGCTTGGAATAGATAGTAATGATAATGGAGTAAGGGATGATGTAGAAAGATATATTATAAAAAAATACGCATCTGATCCAAAATATCCTAAAACAAAAACAGCGATAGCTTTACAATATGCATGGGCAAGTCAAAAAGTTTTAGAGCATCCTACGATTGAGAGTAAAAAGTATATAGATGATGCTTTGGACTGTCAATACTATTGGGTCGACAAAGAAACAGATAAATATACCCAGGGCATGTCTGGATTTGAAAAAGGGAAGTATAGACGAAACTTAAAAATATTGACTGACCCAATTCTGAAGGATCATATTTATAATACTCGAGTAAGAATAGAGAAAAAATTTTCTTTTAATGCGGCTTTAAGTGGCAATATCTTTGAAGGACGTGAAGAAAGTATAGAGAATTGTCAAGTTGATATCAATGTATTTGGAGAGTAATTGTGAAAAAGTTATTACTCTTGATTGTCTTGATAATAGGCTTATCTGTAGTTTCTAATGCTGAAAACATCAATGAGTGTAAAACAGACGTTTATTACGGAAATGGTGTTTGGAATGAATATGAAGATGCAACCGATAGCAAAGATGAATTAGAAAGTCTAATTAAAGATGAAATAATTAACGGTGACCCATTATTAAAAGCAAAATATGGAAAAGTAAGACTAGTCTATAATTGGGGGCAAGGATATATTCTAGATGTTTTGGAAGTCTACTATCAGCTTCGTGAAGCCGGTCAGTTAGATGGCATAGGGTTTTATACAGCTATTGCCGCGTTAACTGTTGAAAATCCGGAGATTATGTTAGGTGTTATAGCCACTCAAACTTTAATGGAACCATATACTAAAGACTGGGAAGCGGGTAATGTAGATGAAATGTGGCAAAAATACTATGATGAAAGCTTTGAACTTGGACACAGGGTTTTATTAGTGTCACATTCACAGGGAAATTTATTTGCAAATCGTATTTATGAGACGATCAGTCCCGTAGAATATCAAAATTATTTTGCAAATCTTCAGGTTGCATCACCTGCAAATGAAGTGGAAGCGACTAAAGGCGATCATGTCACGCTATATGGTGATCCAATTATCAATCCAATACCGGGAAGTATGGAAGGAAATGCCAACGGAAATCCCGGACATGCATTTGTAAATGCATATTTGGACCAAGAAGATCCTTATACGAAAGTAGTTACAAAAATGAAGCAACTCTTAGAAACACTTGATAGTGAAGGTTCTCAATGGGGAACAGATCAAGAGTTTGAAAGAAATACTTGTGACTATAAAATCACGGTAAAACATCGTTTTGATGATGAGATTATTATGGATGAAGAGGTCTATCCGTTTGCTCCATCTAAAAAACTTTATAAAGTAGGTAACAAATGGGTCAAGGCTACTTGTGACGGTCAAAATATTTTAGATGAATGGGAAGGGAAACAAGCTAGTGAATGTTGGATGATAGATAATCTGGAAGAGGAGAAGATCAAAAAGGAGTCAACAGTTATTTATAGAGATGGTGGAATTTTACTTATTGTAGGATATGCTGGTTCTTCATATTATGGTAGTACATATGAATCATATATAGATAGTGATGACTTTTTTAATAAATCAATTAGTACAATTTTCACTTCTTTTGGTAAACATGACGTAGAAGGTTCTGGTGTACTTGGTTTGGCAGAAGCACAATTTAGTATAGGAAAACAATACGCATTAAACATGTTTACAGAATATTTAGAAAATTTGAAAATACAATTTCCTAACTATATGATTGATTTTAATACTGAAGTCGTTTATGATGAAGGATGTAATTTGCAATACTACTCTGAAGGTATAGCACGTGCCTCTTGTGTTCAGGAAATATATGGTGAAGTAAAAGTATATGAATAGAAAAAAATAAAGACAGAATATACGAGGTAGAGATATGTGGGGGACCGTTCATAATTCTGTGTCAATCGGGTAAAATAACAAATACCCAAGGACACAGAAATGAAAATAGAAATAGATGTAGAGCAATTTGCTCAAGACATTAAAGCCGGTAAAAGTATCGG
>JAUPLZ010000267.1 GCA_030836705.1 Campylobacterota bacterium | reverse complement strand
TCGTTTATAATCGATAGAAGATTTTTTGCGCTAGAGCTTATTATATGTGCATAGTTTTTTAACTCATTCTGACCAAGATTCTCCTCTAAAAGATCCGCAAAACCTATGATACCGTTTAGCGGCGTTCTAATTTCGTGGCTCATATTTGTAAAAAATTCACTTTTTATCTTATCTAGCTCTTTTGCCTTTTCAATGGCTATCTCTTCTGTTGTTATATCGTTTAGTGTAATTACGAAATGCTCTTTAGAATCAAGCATAATTTTTTCTGCGGCTATAGAAAAAATAACAATATTTTTGTTTTTATCGTAAATCTTTGCCCTGTTTTTTTGATTTTTATCTCCGGCTTCGGCTATTTTTTGAATATCTTGGTGGCTTTTTATAAGCCCGTCCTCTTTTATAAAAAACTTACAAATACACCCATGCTTTTTTTTAAAATCATCTAAACTATCAAACGGAAAAAACTCAAAAAATCTGTTGTTTGCTTTTACTATCTCATCGTTTTTAGTAGTAAGCAAAACTATACTGTTTTGCGTATTTAAAATCTTCTCGGTAAGCTTTTTCTCTTGCTCTATCTCTATTTCCTTTTGGACAATTTCTCTTTGAGCATTGATATCTTTTGCTATTGAAAAAAGTATCTCTTTTAATTCTTTTAGCCTAACCGGCTTAAATAAAAATCTTTTTACATCAAGCTCTACAACTTTTACCACCAAAGCGGGGTCTTTGAAGGCTGATATAAAAACTATCGCTGCATTTTTATTTATCTCTTTTATTTTTTTGACCATATCCAGCCCGTTCATAATGGGCATTCTAATATCAGAGATAACTATATCCGGCATATGCTCTTTATACGCCTCTAGCCCCTCTTCGCCGTTTGTCCTTACAATAAGATTATCAGTGATTCTTAAAAGAAGCTCTTCTAATATTTGTCTCGTTTTTTCATCATCTTCAACATATAAAAGTTTTAAGCTTTTTAATTGATTTTTATTTTGATTTTCCATAATTTTATAGCACTATTTTAGAATTAAAACTTGTACAATTATACACAGCGTAGCTTTATGCGTTTCGTGCAAATCTCTTAATTTTAAAAACTTTGACCTGTGTCAATAAAAATACAAAATAAATCAAGTAAAATTCCCATATGTTTATTCAAATAATCTTATACATTCACATTCTTTCGGCTACAGCTTGGATTGGCGGGGCTTTATTGCTATTTGCTCTTGGAATATTCATGAGAGACAAAGATGCCCAATTGCAAGTTTACAAACACCTAGGTCCTCTTTATGGCTATTTTGAAACAGTTTGGCTTGTTTTGCTTTGGATTACGGGTTTGATACTGTTTTTTCACTTTAAAGTATGGTACATCTTAGCAAATGACCCTACTTCTATTATTTCGTATGCTATGACGCATAAATTGCTATATGTCGTACTTATAACAGTTTTCACTATTTTGCATATGTATATAGCACTAAAAACGCACACAAAAACGCGCTCAAAGATTCAAAACATCATTTCAAGAGGCAGTTCAATGCTAATATTTCTTTTGAATCTTGGAATACTATGGTTTGCAATTCAACTTAGAGAGATATTGACATAATTTTTTATTTAACTTTTAGTTATAATATATATAATAATCACAAATATTTTAAAAAACAAGGAATCGAATATGAATTTTAATAAAATAAGAAAAGTTTGCAGACCTTTTAGAATTGTAGTAGGCTTAAGCCTAATAACAACAGCGGTTATCACAGGCAATCCGTGGTTTTATCTAGGTTTTGCGCCGCTAATCGCAGGCATAGCTGATTTTTGTCCGCTTTGCACAATCACCAAAAAGTGCTCTATTTAATTATTGCAACTCTTTTATTGTCTCGAGATCCTTATTTAGGCTCAAGACAATATCATCAATCGGGAGTGATACTTCCGATGCATCAAAAGGCTCTCCGTATAGATTGGCAAGCTTATTTAAAAGAAGAAAAGTATGACTTATCATCATAATCAACAATATCGCTAAAAATTCAAGAAAACTATCCTCTCCTCCTATATCTATATCTCCTATAAGAAAAGGTAGTATTAGCACATACGAATAAACCATCATCTTGGTAAAAACTTTATACACATTTAAAAACGGTGTAAATTTCGTCCTCTCCGCCTTCCCTTGAATATCGTGCAAGTTATTTACTATTTGGAGCAAATCAAACTTTTCAAGCGTATTGTTATTAAGTTTTGTTTCAATTATCAATGAAATATTATGCAACATACTAAGAGTGCTTTTTTTAGACTCTGGAGTTGGTTCAAACAAATGCTCTTTTAGATTTATGCAATATTCTTTAAGCATGTCTATAATCTTTATACTTATCTCCGGATTGCTCTTATTAAAACAAAGAATTGCTCTTGATGCTAGTTTTCTTGAATTGGCTGCAAGCTCTCCCATTATCTTTCTTGCCTCCCACCATCTGTCATAGGCTGTATTCATTCTAAAAGCAACAAAAAAAGCAACGGCAAGACCGGTAACACTAGCTATTCCACTAGGGAGACTATATAGCTTATCGCCATAAATTTCCTC
>JAUPLZ010000266.1 GCA_030836705.1 Campylobacterota bacterium | reverse complement strand
TGCTACATATGATTTGCTTACTTTTATATAGCCTCTTTCATCGCTTTCAACGCCTGCTTTTTGATGGTTTAGCTCATCTGTAAAAGGAGTTCGACCTGATGCGCAAAGCACCATTTTGCATCTAATCGGCTCTTTGATTTCTTTGATGAATAATTCAACTTCACCGTTTTTCACCTCTGCCTCTTGAACAACGGCAGATGTTAAAACAGTTATATTTTGTTTTTTGAAAGCTCTTAAAAGTGTTTTTGATATATCTTCATCTTCCTTGCTTAAAAGTTGCGAGCCTCGCACTATCAATGTCACTTTTGCGCCAAAAGAGCTAAAAAATGTCGCGAACTCACACGCAATAGCGCCCCCTCCGATAATAGCAATTGACGACGGCAAAGAAGTTAATTCAAAAACTCCGCTGCTTGGGATAATATTTTTGTTGTCCAGCGGCAATTCTGCTAAGTTTTTTGGTTTTGAACCGGTTGCAATAATAGCTCTTTTAAAAGTAATTTTTTCACCGGAAATATCAATAGTATTAGCATCAACAAAGGAGGCATTCCCATACAAAAGCTCAACGCCTGCTTGCTCCAAAAGCCAAAAAACTCCAGAATGAAGCTCATTTTTAAGCAAGAGTGTCTTTTCTCTTAAGCGTCCTAAATCAAAGCTTTTTATATCCACATCCAAGCCGCACTCTTTAAAATAAGAACTTTTTGAAATAAACTCAGCACTTTGAAGATAGTTTTTTGCAGGAACGCACCCCTCATTTAGGCAAGTTCCGCCTATTTTTTCTTTGTTTTTATCGACAAGAAGAGTCTTAAAACCGCCTTTTGCAAGCTCCAAAGCAGCTTCATACCCAGCCGGACCTGCCCCTATTACTACCACATCATAATTTTTCATATTGCCTCCAAGTATTCATGAGCTAAATAGCTGCTGCGAGTATATGGTGAACTTTTTATATAAGAAAAGCCCATCTTAAGACCGATATTTTTAAAAAATTCAAACCGCTCCGGCTTTACATACTCAATAACTTTGGCATGCTTAGAAGATGGCGCTAAATATTGACCGATGCTAAGAAGCTTGCAGTTTATGCTCAAAAGGTCTTGCATAAGTTGCAGCACCTCGTCATCGCTTTCACCAAATCCAAGCATAATACCGCTTTTTGTTGCGCACGCCGGATTGAAAATAGATAGCTTTTGCAAAACCCTCAATGAGCGGTTATAGTGTGCGCCTTTTCTAATGTTATACAATCTAGGCACTGTTTCTAAATTATGACCGATTATTTCTGCACCGCTTGTTGCTATTTTTTTTAGCGAAAGTTCATCTTCTTGCATATCAGAAATCAACAGCTCTACGATTGTCTCTTTGTTTATCTCTTTAATCTCTTTTACGGTTTTACAAAAATGCTCTGCGCCGTTATCGCTTAAATCATCGCGAGTAGGGCTTGTAATTACTGCATGATTTAAACTAAGTTCTTTAATTGCTAAGGCTATATTTTTTGGCTCATTTGGATTTGGCGGCATTGGTTTTTCTTTTGATACGGCACAAAAACTACATGTACGAGTGCAAGATGTCCCCAAAATCATAAATGTTGCTACTTTTTTCTTAAAGCATTCACTAATATTTGGACACAAAGCCTCTTGACAGATTGTGCTAATACTTTTTTCTTCAAGCAGTGCTCTCATCTCTTTGTGTGAACTTGGCGAGATTTTTTTGTTTAGCCAATTTGGTCTATTTGTTTTTTGCATCAATATTCCACTCGTCTTTAGTGTATTTATTTAAAAAAAATTCCCTAGCATCTTTTTCTTCTGCAAGGGTTAGAGAATCATCCACAAAAGCTACTTCAAAAGTTTTCACAAACGACTCTTTTAGCTTATCGGAAAGTTCATCAAATGAGATTAAAATCCCAAGCTCTTTAAGAGAAACAACCCCGTCAAATTCAACTCTGTTAAAAGATATAGGAATACTGCCGTGTTGGAAAACTACCGTTTTTGTATGCCTCTGTGCATTTCCACCTATTTTTTTGCCGTCTATTACTATATCATGCTCTTCAAGTCCGGCTAGACAGATATCTGATTTTTTTATTTCCAGCTCTTTTTCAAAAGCAAATTGCGCTTTTTTACCAAAAACCTTATACAGATTGATTAAAAATCGACATAAAAAGTTATAACTCTCTTTGACTCCATGATTTTTTAAAAACCTGCGAGGCAGCACTATAGAATAAGAGATATCATTGCCATGCGCTAACATCCCGCCGCCGGTTATTCGACGAACAAAATCTATTTTTTTATCAAGCTTTTTTATATTAGAAAATCGTCCGATTGAAATGGAATTTTCCCATCCGTAGATACGAAAAATAGGCAAATCATCATCTTTTAAATTTCTAATAAGCGCTTCATCAACCGCCATATTCCAATATGCAGAATTAACACCTGTCTTAATAAATCGCCACTTTTTATAATCAAACATATATGCCAATCCTAAGGAGCCTAAAATATCTCTTGTATTATGATTGATTTATTTTTAAAGGATGCAAATATGAGAGAAAGCCGCATCAAGAAGAGTTTGCAGAATTTTCCGGTAACGCCAAATTTGCTAGATTATGAAAAAGAGTGTGAAACTTTTGATTGGAAGTCGCTTGCTCTTTGCTTTGACGGATTGCCTGCCGGCGGGCTAAATATAGCTCATGAGGCAATAGACAGACATGCCAATGGGGCTTTGGCTAATAAACCGGCTCTTATTTGGCTAGGCGAAAACAACCAAAGGATTGAATACTCGTTTTTTAAAATAAAACAAGAGAGCGCTAAATTTGCAAATGTTTTAAAAACACTCGGAATTTCAAAAGGAGATAGAGTTTTTACTCTTTCTACCAGACTGCCTGAGTTATATATAGCTGCTATCGGAATCCTAAAAAATCTTAGCGTAATGTGTCCGCTTTTTTCGCAATTTGGACCAGAACCAATACTCCAAAGATTGCAAAGAGGCGATGCAAAGGCTTTGGTTACGACTAAATCTCTTTTTGAAAAAAAAGTTAGACCATTCTTAGCCGAGCTCCCGCAGCTTCAAGCGATACTTTTAATAGATTCAGAGGAAAACGAAAGCGACCAAATACTTTCGCTAAAAAAATTAATGAATCAAGCTTCAAGCGAGTTTGAAATTCCTTTTACAGATCCTGAGGATATGTCAATTCTTCATTTTACAAGTGGCACCACCGGTATGCCAAAGGGTGTTGTTCATGTGCACAAAGCAGCTTATGCGCACTGGATGAGCGGAAAATATGTATTAGATTTTCATCCAGACGATATCTATTGGTGCACAGCAGATCCAGGCTGGGTTACCGGCACTTCATACGGCATTATCACACCATGGCTTCACGGCATTACAAATATTGTCGATGAGGCTGAATTTGATGCAAAAAGATGGTATTCGACACTTCAAAATGAAAAAATCACAATCTGGTATACAGCCCCTACCGCAATCCGCCGCTTGATGCGAATAGACAACAATCCCTTAAAAGAGTATGACCTTTCAAATTTAAGACTTATCCAAAGCGTAGGCGAGCCTCTAAATCCGGAGGCGATCGTATGGGGTATGCAAAAACTAAATATGCCCATTCATGATAATTGGTGGCAGACAGAGACAGGAGCGATAATGATAGCCAACCTCATCTCTCAGGATATTATATTAGGCTCTATGGGACGACCTCTGCCTGGAATAAAAGTTGCCATAGTACATCAAAACGAAAATGGCACAATCACAGAGATACAAGAGCCAAACAAAGAGGGGGATTTGGCACTCAAACCGAACTGGCCGTCTATGTTTCGCACCTATTTGCATGATGAGGAGCGATATAAAAAATCTTTTGTCCAAGGTTGGTATATCTCCGGCGATTTGGCATATAAAGACAAGAATGGATATTTTCACTTTGTCGGTCGTGCAGATGATATTATAAAAACCTCCGGTCACATGGTCGGACCTTTTGAAGTAGAGAGTGCCTTAATGGAGCATCCATCGGTCGCTGAAGCCGGAGTCATAGGCAAGCCTGACCCAATGATAGGGCAACTGGTAAAAGCATTTGTATCTCTAAAAAACGGCTTTAGCCCATCAGAAGAGTTAAAAAGAGAGTTGCTTGGCTTTGGGCGAAAAAAACTAGGTAGTGCGATAGCGCCAAAAGAGATTGAGTTTGAACAAAACCTTCCAAAAACAAGAAGCGGCAAAATAATGCGCAGACTGCTAAAAGCAAGAGAGATGGGATTGCCAGAGGGCGATATCTCTACTTTGGAAAATTAAAGGCAAATAATGAAAATAAATCTATCTGAAGCCAAGGAATTTTATAGCCAAATGCTTTTAATCAGGCGATTTGAAGAAAAATGTATTGAGCTTTATGGATTAGAAAAAATCCGTGGTTTTTTGCATCTTTATATAGGAGAGGAAGCCGTAGCGGTGGGCGTCATGAATGCCATAACTCTTAAAGATGCCGTATTTGCTACATACAGAGAGCATGGTCAAGCTATCGCTAGAGGAATTCCCGTAAAAAACATTATGGCAGAGATGTACGGCAAGCTAGAGGGTACTTCAAGAGGCAGAGGCGGCTCCATGCATATTTTTGATGCAAAAACCCGTTTTTATGGAGGGAATGCTATCGTAGCAGGCGCTTTGCCGCTTACTGTTGGCATGGCATTGGCTGATAAAATGATGAAACGAGATATTGTTACTGTTTGTTTTTTTGGAGATGGGGCAGTAGCCGAGGGTGAGTTTCATGAATCAATGAACCTTGCCGCATTATGGAAACTTCCGGTACTTTTCATATGTGAAAATAACCTATACGGGATGGGTACTGCTTTGGAGTTTTCGCAATCTGAGACAAATATTGCAAAAAAAGCGTCATCATATCTTATGGATTCTATGCAAGTAGACGGAATGGATGTATTGGAAGTTTCAAAAGCGGCTAAAAAAGCGGTGTTAAGTATTCGTTCCGGCAACGGTCCTTTTTTTATCGAAGCTCTTACTTATCGTTTTAGAGCCCACTCAATGTTTGATGCCGAGCTTTATCGCTCAAAAGAAGAGGTGGACAAATGGAAAAAAAGAGACCCTTTGATAGTTTTAAAAAACAAGCTTGAAAATGATGGGCTTTGGTCAAAAATAGAGGTCGAGAAGATTGAAAAAGATGTTGCATTGGCGATAGACAAAGCTGTAGAATTTGCAGAAAATGGCACGCTAGAGCCATTAGATGATTTAAAAAAGTTTGTATACAGCAACTGAATATAGTTTGAACTTATTCAAATTGATTTATAAATAGGAACTAAGATGAGCATTACAATAACTTTTCGCGAATCGGTAAGATATGCTATTAGCGATGCGATGGAGCAGGATGAAAGAGTTTTTTTGCTTGGCGAGGATGTGGGACGATATGGCGGAAGTTTTGCCGTAAGCATGGGGCTTTTGGAAAAATTTTCAAGCATAAGGATTATCGATACGCCGCTTTGCGAATCTGCATTTACAGGGGTCGGGATTGGTGCGGCTATGAATGGAATGCGTCCGATTGTAGAAATAATGACTGTAAATTTTAGCCTTCTGGCAATGGACCAGATAGTAAATAACGCTGCTACTTTATTACATATGTCCGGCGGTCAGTTTGGCGTACCTTTGGTTATTCGGATGGTTTCAGGCGGCGGAAAGCAATTAGCGGCTCAACACTCGCACTCTTTTGAAAATTTATACGCACATATTCCGGGGCTAAAAGTTCTAACGCCTGCTTCGGTGCAAGATGCTTATGATATGGTTATATTGGCGCTTAGAGATCCTGATCCTGTTTTGATTTTTGAAAACTCGCTGCTTTATAACTCAAAAGGCATTCTTGATAAAACAAAAACTCCGCTACCGATTGGCAGAGCAAAAATAGAAAAAGAGGGGAAAGATATAACAATCATTTCGTACGGGATAAGTGTTTTTAAATCCCTAGAGGCTTCCAAAATACTAGCTCAAAAAGGAATCAATGCAGAGGTTATTGATTTGAGATCTTTAAGACCTTTGGATGATGAAACGATTATAAATTCAATAAAAAAAACCCACAAAGTTTTAATCGTAGACGAAGGATGGAAATCGGGCAGTATTTCAGCGGAGATTATGGCTAGAATTAATGAACAGGCATTTTTTGAGCTTGATGCTCCAATGGGAAGAGTTTGTTCCAAAGAAGTTCCCTTTCCGTACGCTCACCATCTTGAACAAGCAGCGCTTCCGCAAATTGAAGAAATTGTCGCTTTGGCAGAAAAAATAATGGAGGAACTATGAGCACATTTGTCATGCCAAGTCTTGGTGCCGACATGGAATCGGCAGTTTTAATGGAGTGGAAAATAAAAGAGGGCGATTATGTTACAAAGGGTCAAATTGTAGCGGAAGTAGAAACAAGCAAGGGCGTGATTGAGGTTGAAATATTTGAAGACGGAGTGGTTCAAAAACTCTTAGTAGAGGAAGAAACAGAGTGCGCAGTAGGAACACCGCTTGCAGTTATCGGCGAAGCAAATAAAGAGAGCGAACCAGAGCAAAGCGAACGAGTAAAAATCTCACCGGCTGCTCGCAAAAAAGCAAAAGAATTAGGCTTAAATCTAGAAGAGATGGCAAAAGATCAAAAAGAGATTCATTTGTCTCAAATAAAACCAAAAGAACAATCAAGCGCAATGCCGCTGAATGAAATGCGTCAAGCCATAGCAAGAGCCATGAGCCGCTCTAACGCTGAGATTCCTCACTATTATCTATCTTCTGAGATTAATATATCGCCAGCACTTGAATGGCTTGCTAAACTAAATGAAAACAGAACAATTCAAGATAGAATTCTTCCTGCTGCTTTGCTTATTAGAGCTGTCGTAAAAGCTCTTATTAAGGTGCCTGAACTTAACGGTTTTTTAAAAGATAACGAGCATATAGTAAGCAAAGAGATAAATCCGGGTATAGCCATCGCCCTAAGAAAAGGCGGGCTTATAACTCCGGCATTAATAAATATGGGTGAAAAAAATCTTGATGTTACAATGCGGGAGTTAAGCGACCTTATCTTTAGAACTCGTTCCGGCAAACTAAAAAGCAGTGAGTTAACAGAGCAGACAATAACAATTACAAATTTAGGAGACCTTGGAGTCAAAAGTGTTTATGGGGTGATATATCCGCCGCAAGTTGCCATAATTGGTTTTGGCAAAATCACAAATTCTCCGTGGGTCGAAGATGATGCTCTTTGTGTACGCAAAACAGTGAGTGTTTCTATTGCCGGCGACCATCGCACAACAGACGGCAGAACCGGAGCACAATTTTTAGAAGAGTTAAATCAATTATTACAAAAACCGCAGGAGCTGTTATGACAAAAGAAGAGATAAAAAAGAGAGTTATTGAGCAGATTTTAGAAGTCGCTCCGGATGTTCAAGAAAGTGAAATATCAGATAATGAAAATATTCAGCGCTCTTTAGAAATTGACTCGTTTGATTTTTTGAAAATTTTGGTGGCTCTATCGGAAAAAGTTGGCGTTGAAGTTCCGGAGTCTGATTATTCCAAAGTTAGCACAGTAGAAAAGATGGTTGAATATTTGGCAAATCGACAAAAATGAAAATACTCATCACCGGCGCAAGTAGCGGCATAGGAGAGGAGCTAGCAAGGCTTTATGCCGTAAAAGAGAATGAGCTATATCTTCTAGCAAGAAGAGAGGATAGACTTCAAAAGCTAAAAAGCGAACTCGCAAATCATGCAAAAGCCGTAAAAATTATCGTATGCGATGTAAGCGAGTTTGATAAATTGCAGCAAAAAATGAGAGAGCTGGATGAAATCGATATGGTTATTTTAAATGCCGGCATCTCTTTGGGGCATTCGCTAGAAATTACGCCTTTTGATGAATTTAAAAGACTCTACGATGTAAATATCCTTTCAAATCATGCTATTTTGGAGATATTACTTCCTAGATTTTTAGAAAAAAAGAACGGGAAAATCGTCTTTATCTCCTCGTTGGCTTCGCTTTTTTCGATGCCAAGTTCAAAGGTTTATAGCTCGTCAAAAAGGGCATTAAATGCTTATGCAGAGGGGTTAAGATACAAGTACGAATCGCACGGAATAAAAGTCATAAATATTCTGCCGGGGTTTATAAAAAGCGAATTAACCGATAAAAATAAATTTTATATGCCGTTTTTGCTTGACACTCACACGGGTGCGGTTGCGATAAAAAAAGCAATAGATAAAAATAAAAAGTTTTACGCTTTTCCTTTTAGGTTTTATTTTTTGATAAAATTATTTTTATCACTGCCGCCGTTTTTAAAACATAGAGTTATCAAGGTTTTATTTAAATAGTAAGGGTTTTTATGAAGATAGTTTTTTTTGGAGTCGGAGCTGTTTGCAGCGTGATGGCAAGGGTTGTTTATGAGTTGTCAAAAAAAAGCCAAAGCGAGAAGCTAGAATTCATATTCGTAGTGCGAAATATAGAAAAATCAAAAGCACACTTTTTTAAAAATGAAGAACTTATTGAAACTGCGCAATTTTTAGAGGCAGATTCTTTTGAGAAGATTTTCAAAAACCCAAAAGAGTACAAAAACCACTTAAGCAAAGCGACTATTTTTATAAACTCCTCCATCCCTTCATACAACATTCCCATTATGAATTTGGCACTTGAATTCGGTGCAAACTATGCCGACCTTGCGAGCGATATTTATAATGAAAAAGTTATAGAAACACTAAAGTTTGAACAGCAGTATTTGGATGAAGAATTTAACAAAAAATCACTTTTTGCGCTTATAAATTTGGGAATTTCTCCGGGTATTACCAACTTTTTAATCGGGGAGAGAATATACGCTTTTTCAAACCTGCCGTATGTAACAAAAGTAACAAAAATAGAGATAAATCTTCTTGAAGAGATTCAATCAAAACAGCTTATTTTTTCATGGTCGCCGAATGTAGCTATAGAGGAAATATCATACAAACCGCTTTATTTCAAAAAAAACAAACTCAAGTCAATCGAGCCATTTTCAAAATCAAAAACCTATAAATTTCCATATTTCAAAAACTATGCAGAGGTTTATCCTGTCTTTCAAGAGGAAATAATATCGCTAAAACAGAGTTTTGAGGATGTTGAGGATATCAAGATGTTTGTTGGCGGAAACGAAATAGAGCTCATGAAAAACCTCTACCAGCTAAATCTGCTCTCAAACAAATACTATTACGGCTATAAAGATTCGCAAATCTCCATAAACTCTATTATCAAAAATGTTATCCCAAAAATGAAATCCCCAGAGGTCATAGAAGAGTACATAAAAAACAAAACCATAAAATATGCCGAATTTTCGGCAATAGCCGACATCTCTTTGGAGATAACCTATCCCGAAAATCCAAAAAAAGTAAAAAGCATTGAGTCAATCGGCGTCTCGTTTAATAGATACACAGACTTGACAAAAACACCCTATTCCGGCTCAACCTACATATCATATCCGACTGGAATAGGTGCCGGAATTCTTATATACTACACCATTCAAAACAAAAAACGAAACAAAATAAAAGGGGTTCTCGTCTCAGAAAAACTTCCGGCACTCCTAGGCGCAACGACAAACGACATTATAAAAAGAGAGCTGACTTCGTACAAAATAAATCTGATAAACTCCATAAAGTAACTGATTCAGTTTTTCAACTATATGTGAATTTCCAAAAAACTTTTATATCCGTCCACAACTATTTTTTTAGCTGCCTCTGTAGCATCAAAGAGTTTTTGCTGTTTTTCATTTAGCGTGGATTTATACTTTACTTCTATGAGCGTTTTATTTTGGGTCATAAAGTCAAGCTCTATACCGCCCTCATAAAAGTAAGACGGATGTGAGTTTTTAATCTTTAAAAAAACAAGATTTTCAAAAATAGCACCTTTATCTCTAAAACCCGTAACAATATTTTTAAGACCTACATCTCCAGCATAAACTTTTTTGGGGTTTTTCAACCTCTCGTTTAG
>JAUPLZ010000265.1 GCA_030836705.1 Campylobacterota bacterium | reverse complement strand
TTTTAGAAAGGGCTAGAATCTCTTCTTTTGCTTTATCTAGACAGTTGTTTGCATTATCTAAGTCTTTTTTGGTTCTTTCGGATTGCTCTATTGAATTTTTTACAATTTCTTCTATGACTTGAGTCGATACCGTCGCATCCAATACTATACTTGCTTCCTCTTCCGAGCGCTTTCCGATTTCAAGAGAAGTTACGCTAAGCTCTGCTGCTATCGATGAGTTTTCAGCAGAAGAGAGTTTTGAATTTTGAATAGTCTCTTTTATTGTAAATATAAGTTCTTTGAAGCTTTTTTGAATTTGTCCTATCTCATCATTTGATTTTATGACAATCTCTTTTGTAAAATCTCTATTTTGTGAAATTTCCATCATCTCGTTTTTTAGTTTTATTATCGGGTTTATAATGCCGTTTGAAATTAGTAAAATCGATACTATAATAACTCCAAACACTAAAACGATCGTAATTCCTATTATTTTAAACATTGTCGAATAGACATCGCTTAGTGCCTCTTTTTCATCTATGTTGGCGATTACAATCCACTTCTTTTCATCATACAAATTAACCGTATCATATACTCCGATTGATGTTGTGTTAAGATAGTTTTTTGATATCATGCTTGATATGTTTCTCTCCTCCAAAGCGCTTTCTGCAAGTTCTGTTTTTATCTCATAGAGTCCGATTGTAGTTTTGTGATTTTTAACCAGCTCATTTTCTATTTTATCGATAAATCTGCTTTTTGAGCGCATTTTATAATCATTGCCAACTAGATAAAGCTCGCCGCTTTCACCAAGTCCGGCTTCTTGATAGTTGCCTTCAAAATTCATTATATTATTTATATTATCGAGCGGCATTTGAAATACCAAAACCCCGACCGTTTCATCGTTGCTTATAATAGGAGTTGCAATAAAGCCCGCAAAGATATTTAGGCTTGGAGCGTATGGTGCAAGATCTTCAAAAAATATATCACCGCCGAACCCTTCATTAAAAGCACGAGAAAATACTTTTGAAATGCCGCTGTCTTTGTATGGACCTTTTAAAATATTTGTTCCAAAATCAAGTTTTTTGATTGATGAATATACTATATTTCCATCGGCATCGATTAAATACAAATCGTATAGCTCATTCTCAATTCTTACGAAATTTAGACCGTCATGATATTTTTTTATTGCATTTGTGTAGCCAACAGAGCTTTTATCGACAAAATCTTTTTTATCTTGAAATCTATTTTCGTCATTTAAAATATATAGGTATTGAGCAATCTTGCCATTTTCGGAACTAGGAAAATACTCTTGCGGCTCCA
This sequence comes from Campylobacterota bacterium, assembly GCA_030836705.1. Classification (GTDB taxonomy): domain Bacteria; phylum Campylobacterota; class Campylobacteria; order Campylobacterales; family SZUA-545; genus JAUPLZ01. The sequence continues at coordinate 1,870 of JAUPLZ010000265.1, read as the reverse complement.
TTTTTGGAGCTACGCTTGGGATATCAAAAAAGATTTTCTCTACCAATTCTTTTTTGTAGTATTCCGATAACTCTGTTTCAACGGCAGCTTTGTTTGGCTTAAACTCATTTTCAAGCGTAGCAAATTTATCTCTAAATACCTCTAAGGCATCAACAGTACTTTGTTGTCTTGCAGTCATTGCAAGTATAGAGCCAAGCGAGTCAAGATATTTTTGAATATGCTCCTTTTTTGTTTTGGTTATCGATTTTAATTGCGATACTCTAGACTCTAGCAGTCCGTTTTTAAACTCATATAATGAATATCCGCTTATTATTGCTCCAATAAGTATTACGGATAGCATTATGAGCGCTATTAACTTGGTTTTTATAGATGTCATGAATAACCTTAAAAGCAAAAGTGCCATCTTCTTTGACAAGAATTAAAGATATTATATCTTTTGTGTCAAAAAAGTGGCTTAAAGGTTACTATTTTTTTAAAAAAGTTTTTATATTTTTTGCAGCTTGTCTTATTCTTTTTTCATTTTCAATGAGAGCAATTCTTACACTATCATCGCCGTATACTCCAAATCCAATACCGGGACTTACGGCAACATTGGCTTCAAGCAAGAGTTTTTTACTAAATTCTAAACTGCCCAAATCTCTGAATTTTTCAGGTATTTTTGCCCAAACGAACATAGAAGCTCTAGGCTTATAAATTTCCCAGCCGGCATTGCCGAAGCTCTCGATTAGCGCATCTCTTCTTTTTTCATAAGTATCAGATATTTCTCTCACACAAGTTTGATCTCCGTTAAGGGCAATAGTTGCTGCAACCTGAATCGGTGTAAACATTCCATAATCAAGCCAACTCTTTATTTTTTTAAGAGCACTTACTAGTTTTGGATTTCCGACTACAAATCCGACTCTCCATCCGGCCATATTGTATGTTTTTGAAAGTGTATAAGTCTCAACGGCTACATCTTTTGCGCCCTCAATCTCAAGAATCGACGGGGTTTTGTATCCATCGAACGCAATCTCGGCATAAGCTATATCGCTTATTATGTAAAATCTCTCTTTTTTCGCCAAATCGACAAGTTTTTTATAAAATCCAAGACCGACAGTTGCGGTTGTGGGATTATTTGGGAAATTAACCACCACAAACTTTGGCGCAGGAGTAGACTCCCTAAAAACCTGTTCAATATTTGCCAAAAAAACATCTTCATTTAGCGTGTAGTCTTCATTTAGCTCAAGCTTTATACCATGAACATTTCCGCCTGCAAGTAAAAAAGCTTGGGAATGTATAGGATAGCATGGATCTGGAACTATTGCGCTATCACCTCTATTTGTAATAGCTTGTACGAGGTTTGCAAATCCCTCTTTTGAGCCCATCGTAACCACAGCTTCGGTGTTTGGGTCTAAATCAACATTGTATTTTCTTTTATACCAATCACAAATAGCAACTCTTAATTTTGTAATACCTTGCGAGCTTGAATATCTGTGTGTTTTAGATTTTTTTATACTATCTATTAATTTGTCAACAATGTGCTGCGGAGTATCGCCGTCAGGGTTTCCCATGCTCAAATCAATTATGTCTTTTCCGGCATGTCTTTCGCCCATTTTTAGATCATTTACGGCAGCAAAGACATACTTTGGCAACCTAGCTATTTTCTCAAACTGGATTTCGTCGAACATTTTTATTCAATTCCTTCAATTTTAATTTCTATACCGTGCTTTAAGTTTTCAGGCGTAAATATATCATTTAATTTAATATATTTTGTTCCATCGGGCAATGCCAACTTAAGAGATTTTGTAATTTCCTCTCTTTTGTAGACTTTTAGTATTTCTAATTTGTTATTATAGCAAATAATATATGGGTACCATGTGTTTGGGTGAGA
>JAUPLZ010000264.1 GCA_030836705.1 Campylobacterota bacterium | reverse complement strand
CTTTTTGCGTAGAAAAAGGATTGGGCAATGACACACACTCAAAAAAGAATTATAATCAACAATATAGTAATGGCTCTTTCTACACTCTCCGCAATTGTAGGAATAAGTTTTTTGATTTGGATTTTAAGTGTGCTTGTCATAAACGGTATAGATGCGTTAAGTATGACTATTTTTACCAGTGAAGGAGCTCCTCCCGGCAATGAAAACGGTGGCTTGAAGCATGCACTTATCGGTCAATTGATTATCGTTGCATATGCAACGCTTTTTGGTGTTCCGCTTGGTATTTTGGCTGGAACATATTTAAGTGAGTATGGTCAAAAATCAAAATTGGCAGAAACAATTCGTGATGTGTCGGATATTATGATGAGCGCACCCAGCATCGTAATCGGTGCTTTTGTTTATGCTATTGTTGTTGCACCAACAGGACATTTTAGCGGTTGGGCTGGTTCTATCGCACTTACAATCATTATGCTGCCTATTGTTTTAAGAACCTCAGACGATATGTTGCAATTAGTTCCATCAACACTGCGTGAAGCTGCATTTGCTCTTGGTGCGCCAAAATATAAAGTTATTACACAGGTTGTTTATCGCGGTGCAAAAGCAGGTATTTTAACCGGCATACTCCTTGCCGTAGCGCGTGTTGCAGGAGAAACTGCCCCACTGCTTTTTACATCATTTAACGATAATTTTTTAAACACAAATATGAGCCAACCGATGGCATCACTAACCGTAACAATGTATAATTATGCAACAAGTCCTTACGAAGATTGGCAAAAACTCGGTTGGGCAGCGGCATTTATTTTAAGTATGTTTATTCTAACTCTAAATATAATCGGGCGACTATTTTTATTAAAAAGAAAAGGTAAATAATGGCAACTATTGTTGATATAACTGAAGAAAAAGCACTTAAAGTTAAAGAGTTTGAGTTTAAGTATGCCGGTGCAGATGACACAAGTATTAAAAAACTTACTATGCCAATCGCAAAACATAGCATAACAGCTCTTATCGGACCATCAGGATGCGGTAAAACAACTCTTCTTAGAAGTTTTAACCGTATGCATGACCTCTACCCTGGAAATAAATACTCCGGCGAAATAATATTTAAAGATAGAAATATTTTAGCACCCAAAGAAGATTTAATCAAGCTTAGAATTCAAATAGGAATGATTTTTCAAAAACCGACAGCTTTTCCTATGAGTATATTTGACAATGTTGCATACGGACTTAGGCTTCAGGGATTAAAAAATAAAACGGAACTACATGGAAGGGTTGAAAAAGCACTTCAAGATGCGGCAATTTGGAACGAAGTAAAAGACAGACTAAAGCATGATGCAAACGGCTTATCTGGCGGACAGCAACAAAGACTTTGTATAGCAAGAGCCGTTGCGGTTGAGCCTGAGATTTTACTATTTGATGAACCGACTTCAGCACTTGACCCAATTTCTACTGCCGGTATTGAAGAGTTGATTGTTGAACTTAGAGAGAGAGTTTCAATAATTATTGTTCCGCACAATATGCAACAAGCTGCTCGTGTTAGTGATTACACAGGTTTTATGTACTTGGGTGAATTAATAGAACTCGGCCGTACAGAAGAGCTTTTTGTAACACCCAAAGAGAGACTTACAGAAGAGTATATTACAGGTAAATTTGGTTGATAAACAGTGCTATATTATAAAAATAAATAAATAGGAAAAAAAAATGGGATCAAAATATCATGAAAAAATTAACAAAATAAGAGACAAATTATCACTTCTTCTAAACGATATCATAGTAGCCGATGAGCTCTCTTTAGAAGCATTTAAACTCTCTGATGCAACCAAATTTAAAGAAGTTGAAACTATTCTTGGCAAAAATGGTATGAAAGGCGATGATATTGACAATGAAATTATTAAAACATTTGCGCTTTTTGGACCTGAAGCCAAAGAGCTCCGTTTTTTAATAGCTTACTTAAAAATGACAAATGAGCTTGTAAGCATTGGCGAAGGGGTAAAAAAGTATGCCCGCAGAATGAGTGAGCACACAAAAAGTGCATGTGATTTGGAGCCTTTTAAACCAAGTATTTTACTACTTCACAAAAGCAGCGTAAATGCCTTAAAGCACATTTTAGACTGTTTTGATAAAAGTGAAGAGTGTAGCTATGAAGACACTTACAGAAAAGTACTCGTCGAAGAGAGTATGAATGATGACCTTTTTTCAGTTCTTGAAAAAGAGATACTCAATAAAATTATAGACGAGAAAGAGCTATCAACCGAGTATGTAAAAGTGCTGGGCAGTTTAAGAAAATTAGAGAGATCTTGTGACAGATCTGTCAATATTGCCAACTTGATGATGTATGCAGAGCGTGGTGGAGATATTAAACTTTTTAAATAGCTGATTAAAATTTAATCAGCTATCTTCGTTTTTTTTATCTAATTTAGATATACTATGCGCAATTAAATTTCAGGAGAAAATGAATGGGAAAATTTGTAAACAACATAGAAGAATTTTTTGCTTTTTGTGAAGAAAACGATGTTCAGTTCGTAGATTTAAGATTTACGGATTTAAAAGGTACATGGCACCATGTTACATACAGAGCAAGTGCTATAAATGAGGATAATTTAGCAAATGGGTTCCCATTTGACGGCTCTTCTATTGAAAAATGGCAACCGATTAACAAATCTGATATGCTTTTAAAAGCTGATGTTCCTACTGCATTTCTAGACCCTTTTACTGCAGATCCTACCATAATTATTATTTGTGATGTTTACGACATTTACAAAGGTCAAATGTATGAGAAATGTCCTCGTTCAATCGCAAAAGCAACACTAAAACACGCTGAGTCTTTGGGCATCGCTGATGCTGCATATTTTGGACCAGAAAATGAGTTCTTTGTTTTTGATGATGTAAGATTTATTGATAACATGAACGAATCAGGATATAAAATAGATACTGAAGAGGGTGAGTGGAACTCAAACACTAAGTATAAAGATGGTTACAACACAGCTCACCGCG
>JAUPLZ010000263.1 GCA_030836705.1 Campylobacterota bacterium | reverse complement strand
TTGGTGGCATATTGGTTTGTCGATTGAACAACTTGTGAGACATTTGATGAGAGAATAGCGCCGATTTTTTCAAATCTTGCTTGGTCGTAGTTGAGTGATTCAACATCCGAAAAACTAACAACATCTTCGCCGGTAATACTGTTTTGTGTCGTTATAGAAAAATTTTCCAGTTTTGTGGGTACTAAAATTTCAGCACCGGGTTCCGATGCACTATTGTCATAAACGGCAATTCTTCCATCTCGCATAGATACATCAAACTCGCTTCCAGTCTGGGTCTCTAAATCACTTTTTAGCGTTTGCAGAACCTGATCCATGGTAGTTAGCGCAGTGATTGAATGGGTGTAATCAGTGCCGTTGACATTTATGGTTATTTGGTTTACATCTTCACCAAAAATATCCTTTGCGTAATCAGTTGATAAAGCGGTTTCGTCGGTATATTCATCTCGCATAATTGTATTTACTTCAAAAAATCTTTGGTCATAAAAATCATGCGTGCTATTTATAGTAGTATGAGTTCTTGGATATGAAAAACTGCTTTTTTGAAAATCAAATATATGGACATCGTTTGTTTCTGCCAACTCGCTAAGATCATCTACATTTTTATCGGCAGCTACTATGTGAAAATCTGTAAGCATTCTTCCTTTTTTAAGATCTGTAATCTCGATTTGACCATGCTCGCTCATCTGCACATCAACGGCTTTAAAAAGCTTTGTATTTCCAAAAGCTCTTCCGATTTTGTCAAGCAAATCTGCTACTGAAGCATCATTCGTCATATCAAATTTTTCTTTAAAAGGCTCGCCGTTCGCCTGTCTGCCTCTTATATAAAAAGTAGTAGGCACGCTATCGTCGGGCTGACCTACTAGCTCTTTGATTGAATTTGTTTTATCAAGGGTGGATTCAACATCGATTCCCTCTGGGTCGGTCGGGTCAAGCGCTCTGTGATGCAAATCTACCATATTCCATTTTTTGACATTTGTGGTTATGCTTTTGCCGTAGTCTGTATCGGTGCCAAAAAACATACCCTCGCCGTCTATATTGTAAGCGATTTGCAGCTTATCTCCCGCCATTGCTTTTATTTTTTGGTCATTGCCGTAGTAATTGCCGGCTTCATCAAAAGGCTTTTGTTTTAAATTACTTCCGGAAAAAAGATAACTCCCGTTTATTGAAGAGTTGGCAGTATCAAGCATGTGAAGCTTTAAAGCTTCAAGGTCGCCCGCAATCGCTTGCATACTTGTAGTTGAGTGGACATTGTTCGATGCTTGAAGCAGTTTGACTTTGAACTCTTCGAGCGCTCCTTTTAGTTGGTTGATTGCAACATCTGTATTGCTTGAAAAAGTAGTGGCTTTTTGGGTTGTATTTGATATCTGTTGCAGTGTCGATTCTTCGGAAGTCAGTCTTAGCGTGTCGATATAAACATTAGAATCTTCGTGTCCGTATTGTATTTTTTTCCCTGATGAGAGTTGGTTGTTTACGCGTAATAAATCTTGAAGCGCTGTATTTTGATTTTGTACAAATTGGTCGTACACTCCAAAGCTACCTACTCTCATCGCCTAACCCTTTTTGGTTTTTTTAAATACAAGCAATTTTAATTCCCTGCTCACAATAATCGGATTTTTTCATTTTTTTATAAAGCAATGAATTTTTATCTTTTTTTTATTTAAATAGAGGTACTATTTCGTTCGTTAAAAGCCGCGGTGGTGAAATCGGTAGACACGCCAGACTCAAAATCTGGTGGTAGCAATATCGTGTCGGTTCGAGTCCGACCCGCGGTACCATTTTTGAACTTTTTTATGCGGAAGTAGCTCAGGGGTAGAGCACAACCTTGCCAAGGTTGGGGTCGAGGGTTCGAATCCCTTCTTCCGCTCCATCTTAAATTTTCCTAATTATTTTATACTGTTAAGCTTTTCTGCAAGCTCTGAAACTGTGTGCGAGAGAGTATTAATATTCTCATTGCTTTTTAGGTTTGCTTTGATGTTTTCATTCGAGATTTCTTCGAGCATTTTTATTCTAGAAATTGTATCTTCTATCTGTTTTTTTACATTTGTTGAGTTTTTTATGTTTTCTTCGGAGATTTTATTGGCTTGCGATATGCTTTGCTTAACCGCCAAAATTTGGTTATTTGCGCCACCTGAGATAGCCATAAGCTCGTCAACTTCCTTGGCGTTTTCTTCTACTTGAGCGACTGTATCCATGATTGATTGAACTATTATATTTATTGTGGCATTTATATCGGTCAAGCTTTTTTGGGTTCTTTCAGCCAGTTTTCTTACCTCGTCGGCTACAACCGCAAATCCTCTTCCGTGCTCTCCGGCTCTTGCTGCCTCTATTGCCGCATTTAAAGCAAGCAGATTGGTTTGATCCGCTATATCCGAGATGATATTTAACACTTCTTTTACTTGCGTTGCTTCAGAGGATAAAGTTTGTAATTTTTGATTTATCTCCATACTTTTTTCGTGGTTGTTGCGGATTTTTGAATTTAGCTGTTTTAGATTTAAAGTAGTTTTATCAACCTCGCTTAGTGCCGTGTTGATAATTTTTTGCGCATCGCTGGATGAAGAGATGTTGTTTTGGCTTAGATTTTGTACTTCATTTAGAGTCGCTACACTCTCTTTGCTGGCGTTTGATATGGTTTTTGAGTTCTCTTCCAGTTTTTTTGAAATATCTTTGATGTCTTTAACCTCATCCTCTAGCAAATCACCTATTTTTGTTGTATCTAGTGTTTTGTTGATAAGATTTTTGAAATTATTTACATGTTTAACCATTTCTGAGTATTCGCTGCTAAAATTTGATTTGAAATCAAGCTCTGATTTTAGATTCATGTTTTTTAAATACCCGATTATTTTCTTTGTGATATCTACACCGTTTTTTTTCTCATCAAAATCATGCACCAAAACAACTAAAGCCACAACATATTGGATAATAGAACCGATGATATTGTCGGTAAAAAATGTAGCATTTATAACTACAAGCAGCATTCCAACCCAATGAACCAATCTCATTCTAAAAAACAGTGAACTAAACATACCAAGCCTTATAAATTTTTTTTTAAATACTATTTATAAATATTACTAATAAAACGCTGTGAGTTTAATTATAAAAAGATTGGTGTCCCATAAAACACTCAAGGGCGCAGCTTGACCCACACTCAAGATATAATAAGTTTTTTGATTTTGGTGATTTTCGTACATATACAAGAGAATTAAAAAAAAGAAGATCTGATTTTAAGGACATAGAAGAGTAGAGAGGGGGTGTTAAGCCCCAAAAAACTCTCTATACCATTTGATAAATTGCTCTATTCCCTTTTCCACAGGCGTGTTTGGTTTGTAGCCAAAGTCATCAATAAGACCGCTTACATCGGCATAGGTACTAGGAACATCGCCGGCTTGAATCGGAAGCATATTTTTTTTGGCATTTTTGCCTATAGTTTTTTCTATCGCATTTATAAAATCAAGAAGCTTTACGGGATTGTTGTTGCCTATGTTATAGATTTTATAAGGAGCTTTTGAGCTTGACGGATCCGGATTTTTGCCGCTCCAAAGAGGATTGCCGACCGGAGGATTGTCGATAACCCTTATAATCCCTTCAACTATGTCACCAATATATGTAAAATCTCTTTGCATTTCACCGTAGTTAAAAACATCTATCGGCTTATCTTCCAAAATCGCTTTTGTAAAAAGAAAAAGCGCCATATCGGGACGACCCCAAGGACCATACACCGTAAAAAACCTCAAGCCGGTTGTAGGTATTTTATAAAGATGGCTATAAGTGTGCGCCATAAGTTCGTTTGATTTTTTGCTAGCCGCATAAAGCGATATAGGATGGTCAACATTGTCGTGCGTTGAAAACGGCTGTTCTTCGTTAAGTCCATAAACAGAGGAACTGCTAGCGTATGAGAGGTGTTTTATATCGTTGTGTCTGCATGCTTCAAGCAGGTTTATAAAACCGACAATATTGCTACTGATGTATGCATCAGGGTTTGTGAGTGAATACCTAACTCCCGCTTGTGCCGCTAGGTTGCATACTTTGTCAAACTTCTCTTCTTTAAAAAGTTTATCAATCTCGCTTTTATCTTCAAGATTTAGTTTTATAAATTTATAGTTTGGATATTTTTTGGATAAGACTTTTTTTGCGTATGCTATCTCTTCTTTTTCTATGCCGCTCTCTTTTAGTCTGCCGTATTTTACATTGACATCATAATAATCGTTTATATTGTCAAGTCCTATCACCTCATCGCCTCTTTCAAGCAACTTAATAGCAAGATGGAATCCGATAAAGCCGGCAGTTCCTGTGATTAGATGTTTCATGCATTCTCTTTTGGTTAAATTTTTTGACAATTATATAAAAAAACTATTTTATTAGGGCTTGGCTCTTATTTAATTTTTTTTTAAGAAAATTCAAATAGAATTCGGGTTCTAAAAAGCTTATTCCGGATTAGCTCAGTGGCAGAGTAGATGACTGTTAATCATTTGGTCGCTGGTTCGAATCCAGCATCCGGAGCCACTTCATTTTAACCAGCATAAACACAGGTTTTGTTGACCATCGATTCTCTCAGTAGCTATATAGTAGCTAAAATTTTTAAAACCCTATATCACGGTTGATATTTTTGACTTCGCTTTTGATGAACTTGTTGTACCTTGTA
>JAUPLZ010000262.1 GCA_030836705.1 Campylobacterota bacterium | reverse complement strand
CGCTAAACGGTATCATAGTTTTTGCGGATCTTTTAGAGGAGAATCTTGGTCAGAATGATTTAAAAAACTATGCAAATATAATAATCTATAGAGCAAAAAATCTTCTATCGATTATAAACGACATATTGGATTACTCAAAAATAGAAGAAAACAAGCTGATTATTGAAAATATTAATGCAAATATTCCTCAGGAAATAGAGTCCGTAGTTGAGCTTTTTTATGTTTCAGCATTGGAAAAAAGTATAAATCTTATTCTTAAAATTGACCCATTTTTTCCAAATTGCATCATAAGCGATCCGGTTAGAATTAGGCAGATTATCTCCAATCTTGTTTCAAATGCTATTAAGTTTACTCCAGAAAATGGCAGAGTTTTAATAGAAGTCAAATATCTTTGTAGCGTGGAAGATGAGTGTGCCCAATTATATATAAGCGTTGAGGATTCTGGAATAGGAATAGCAAAAAGTCAACAAGAGAGAATTTTTGAGGCATTTTCACAAGCTGATTCAACAACAACAAGAAAATATGGCGGAACTGGGCTTGGGCTTACCATATCAAGCAAGTTGGTTTCGCTATTGGGCGGAGAGCTCATGCTTGAATCGGAGCTAAATAAAGGAAGTAAGTTTTATTTTACAATAGATATTAATGAGTGTAGCGGCGTGACATCAAGACTGCCGGCATTTAAGCCACAAAAAGAACAAATAGCTGTTTATGCAGACGATTTTAAAGATTTTTCCCAACAAAAGCTCTTAGCTAATTATTTGGATTTGTTTGGGTTTAAAAGCGTCATGTTTGATATCGACAGCGATTTTGATTCTATTGGTAATGAGAGTTTTGATTTGTTATTTGTTTTTAATAGCACCAAAAAAAATATTGATAGTTTAAAATCGATATCAAAGAAGATTGTTTTTGTATTTAAACTAATTAATGATTTTGATTCAAATGGCTCAGATGATGTCCTTTATTGCCCAATTTACGGTAGTAAATTGTATAAAACAATCAAAAAAGTACTAGGCGATTCAAGACCAAGAACCGAGATAAAAAATCAAAAACAGCAAAAAATTAGCTCAAAGGCACTTGTTGTTGAAGATAACGAAGTAAACCAAAAATTAATATCTATTATTTTAACAGAGATGGACGCAGAGGTTAAGCTTGCAAGCAATGGGCTTGAAGCGCTTTCGTTGTTTAAAACCGAGAAGTTTGATTTTATATTTATGGATATAAATATGCCATTAATGGGTGGCGTAGAAACAACTAGAGAGATGCTTTCAATAGAAAAGGAGAGGGGGTGGCGGCATACCCCAATAATTGCTTTGACCGCAAATATACAAAAAGAAAATAAAGATAAGTTTCTAAGCGTTGGAATGGATGATTATTTGCAAAAACCAATATCAAGAAAAACAGTTGAAGAAATTGTTGCAAAATATGTACAAATAACAAAAAAAGATATTACTAATGATGAGATTAGTGTAATCTCGGACGAATCTCTTGATTTTGATAGTGCACTAAGAGGATTGGGTGTTAATGCAACTATAATGCTTGAGTTAATAAAAGAGTTTTTAACCAATTTTATAGAGATAAAGGATTCCATAGAGTTGTCTTTAAAAATAAATGATACAGATGAGCTATTTAAATCAATTCATAAGCTAAAAGGGGTTTCTGGAAACCTAAGAATGAAAAAAATACATAACTTATGCAAACAGATGGAAGACTCTTTGGATGGCAAGGTTTTTTTAAATGAGTTGTTGCAAAAAATTTATAACGAAATTGAGTTGATTAAAAAAAGATTACAATAGAAAAATGTGTTTTTTTGTAACAAATAAATAGGAAATATTCTATATTTTGTAACATAGGGTTACATAATTGCTATTAAAAATTATACCTGTCTTCCAAAGGATGGGTTATTAAAATGTAATTTTGCTATAGTAACGCCATTTGTACTGTATATAATAATTTTATACGAAGGGGTGATATGGAACATATAAATGTGGCACATCCATATTTTGGCGTCTTTTTTCTGCTTGTTTTCACAACAGTGGCTTTTATAGCTACAACAACCATCTCTTCTTTTGTAGGCAAAAGATTAGCTGCAAGAGAGACGGAAAAGCTTAAGCTTTCTATATATGAGTGCGGTCCTGAAGTTTCAAGACAGCCAAATAAGATATCGGCTCAGTTTTATCTTTATGCTTTGTTGTTTATTTTGTTTGATGTTGAAATTATCTTCATGTTTCCTTGGGCTGTTGATTTTAAAATCCTAGGAATATTTGGTTTTATTGAGATGATTACATTTATATTTTTATTGGCTGTAGGGTTTATCTACGCATGGAAAAAAGGAGCATTTGAATGGCACAGCATGAAGTAAACTATCTTCAAAATGGCGGTTTGCCAATAATGCTTACAACGGTTGATAAGCTTGTCAACTGGGGTCGAAGTAACTCTTTATGGGCGTTCACATTCGGTCTTGCTTGTTGTGCTATCGAAATGATGGCAACGGGAGCCGGAAGATTTGACTTTGATAGATATGGGACTATTTTTAGAGCAAGCCCTAGACAATCAGAGGTTATGGTCATAAGTGGGACTGTTACAAAAAAATATGCACCGTTTATAAGAAGATTGTATGACCAAATGGCAGAGCCAAAATGGGTTATTTCAATGGGCAGTTGCGCAAACACAGGCGGTATGTTTAATACATACTCAACGGTTCAAGGCGTAGATAGAATAATTCCTGTTGATTTATATCTTCCGGGGTGTGCTCCAAGACCCGAAACTTTACAGTATGCTGTTTTAATGCTTCAAAGAAAAATAAGAAGTCAAAAATCAGATCGCAAGATTAGTACAAAAAGGTTTGTATAAATGTTTAGACACTATCAACCAAAAGATAATCTACAAAAAAAAGCTTATTATACTGATAGGTTTTTAGTTGTTCCAGAGATTCCAAAAAAACCAATTCAAGATGAGCTTAGTCTTTCTCATATTTCAGCGGTCAAAGAGCGTGTTGAGGTTAAAGAAAGCTATACGCAAAGAGATAATGTTGTAATTATAGTAAGTGCAAAAGATGCAAAAAAAGCCCTTGAGACGCTTAAGGCAAGTGGTTACTATGTTCTAACAGAGATGAGTGCTGTTGATTTTGTTGCCGAAAAGGG
>JAUPLZ010000261.1 GCA_030836705.1 Campylobacterota bacterium | reverse complement strand
GAAATAGATGAGCATATAACAGAAGACAAAGTTAAGAATATGGCAAAATGAAATACTTTTATGGGTTTGGTATTAGATTGTGTTATTATTTTGCACTAAGGATGGCAAGAGATGAATATTTATGATACGGATACAAAAAAATTAACTTGTACATGTAAAGATTGGGAAGAAGTTAGAAAATATTTGCGATTTATGATTAAAAAAAATAAAGTGTGTGTTTAGGAGAAGTGTTGAAAAAAGCCATCTACAAACCCACAAACCAAAACACCATCATCATCAATGAGTTTGATGAGTATTGTGAAATCCTACTAAATGGTGAATATAGCAATGTTTCAAAGAGCGATATAGAGTTTTTTGAGCCACAAGTAAAAAGCTCTTCACTTAAAGAGGTAAAAGAGAATATTTTTTTAAACTGTATAAAAACCCCGCTTAGCGATATACTCTACTCCTACAACACAAACCGCCTCACGCCTGAGATGCACCAGTACAAACCGCTTATAAAGTTTTTAAACTCCCAAAATAGCCGTATCTTGATAGCGGATGAAGTAGGTCTGGGAAAAACCATAGAAGCAGGGATGATTTTTAAAGAGGTAGATAAACGCCATGAACTTAAAGTTTCTCTCATCGTTGTTCCCTCATCTCTTACGCTTAAATGGCAAGAGGAGTTGGAAATCCGCTTTGACGAGCATTTTGAGATAAAAAAATCAAATGAGTTTTTAGCTTTTATCGATGAGTTTGATGGTTACAAAAACTCAAAATCTTTTCATGAAAAAATCATCATCTCCTACCACTCTTTACGAGACACAAGAGTGATGCAAAGGCTAGAGAATAGTTTTTTTGAGGTTGATTTTCTCATTATGGACGAAGCACACACTATGCGAAACTTAGGAACTACGACTTTAAAGAGTGCAGAGCTTATCACGGCTATGGCGGAGCAGATAGTATTTTTATCTGCAACACCAGTACAAAACAAACTTGAAGATCTCTTTAACATACTTTCTTTGTTAGATGGAGACTATTTTAGAGATTTTGACTATTTTCAAAAGATGATAGAACCAAACAAAATCATCCATAAACTCATCGCACTTCTTAGAAATAACCACTCTTTAGGCGAATTGCAAAATTTTGTATCAGAGAATGACGATGCAGTGTCATCTCAAGAGCTAAAAAATATTTTTATGCAGATACGAGAGCTTCAAGATATAAAAAACCATCAAAAAGTCTATTTTATCGACACACTCACGAAAATAGATCATCTTAGCTTTATCATAAACCGCACAAAGAAAAAAGATGTCGGCAGATCTCTGCCTAGAAGTGCCAAGTCTTTAGTTGTAGATCTTAGCGATGAAGAGAGGGAGTATTATCAAGCAGTTATAGAGTTTGTGAAGTTTTTAAACCCCTCAACCCCGCAAGGTTTTATAACCATCATGCCAGAGAGGATGGCGAGTTCTTCCATGATAGCTTCACTTGAGAGTTTCAAAGAGATAAAAAAGAGCGGAAAACTATTTTTAAAAGATATTGATGAACTTGAAGATTATTATGAAGATATCGACATCAAAGAGGAGGCGATGCGCTACCTTGATGCCATCATCAAAAAAGGTGAGTGTATCGGAGAAAAAGACTCCAAATTTATAAAGTTTGAAGAGTACCTAAAAGAGATAAAAGAGCAAAAAATCAAGCAGGTTATAGTCTTCTCTTTTTTCAAAAAAACACTTAACTATCTTGAAGTAAAACTCTCAGAACTTGGTTACAGTGTCGGTAAAATACATGGCGATTTTGGTATAGAAGAGAGATTTGCAAAGATAAAATCTTTTAAAAAAGGGGAGTTTGACATCCTGCTCTCTAGTGAAGTAGGAAGCGAGGGGCTTGACATGCAGTTTTGCAATGTCGTCGTAAACTATGACCTGCCATGGAATCCCAGGCGAGTTGAGCAGCGCATAGTGAGGATTGACCGTATAGGGCAGAAGTTTGACAAGCTGCATATATTTAACCTCTGCATAACGGGTTCCATAGAAGATAGGATTTTTAACCGTCTCTATAGCAAACTAAACATTTTTGAAGAGTCCATAGGCGAACTTGAGCCGATTTTGGGCGACCTTGAAAAAAGCCTTAACCTAACACAGCTCATCACTCTTTCACAAGAAGAGATAGACAAAAAACTCCATCTTCAAGAACTAGCCATGAAACGCCAAGAACTGGAGATAAAAGAGCAAAACCAAGAGATAGAAAAACTCATAAACGATGATTTTTGTTTTGAAGAGAAAAAAGAGATTTTTTTAAACCATAAAAAGATAGAACAGCTCCAAGAACAAAGCAGAGAGATTTTTTTGGACTTTTTAACATGCAATGAACTAAAATATGTAGAACTAAAAGACAAAAGCATAAAGTTTTCCTCCGAAAATCTAAAAAGCCTCTTTAACATCTTAAAAGCAAATGTAAGCGACAAAAAAGCAGAACCGCATCGCTACAAAGAGCAAAGAAACATCTTGCAAAAGATGCTCAGATACCAAGAGCTAAAGATAAGTTTTGCTACAAATAACAATGATGAGTTTCAAACCCTCTACCTCTTTATGAACCATCCCCTCCTCTCTATGATAACAAAAGAAAAAACACACAGAGAGCTTTTTGCCACTTTATGTCATGAAGAGTACAAAAACGCTTATGCCATCATCTACAGAACAGACATCACACACTCAAAACCAATATCTCTACTCAAAACTTTAGTGCTGGATGAACATTTCGCACCCTTAGATGAGTTGGACTACTTCGAGTTTATAGCAAAAGCCAAAGAGAGCCAAACCACCGCAAATACAAACCCACAAGAGATAAAGTCAAAAGCCATGCCACACATCATAAAAAGCACAGAAGAGCTTAAAGAGCAAGAGGCACAAGCACAAAACAACATCATAAACATAAAGATAGAGTCCATAAAAAACTACTTTGACAAACAGATAAACAGAGTACAAAAACTCAAACAAAAAGTAGATCAAGAGGATGTCCAAAGAATGAGAGTCGGCGAGATAGAAAACATAAAAGAGCAAAAAACAAAAAAAGTTCAAGAGCTAGAAGCTAAAAAATTGGTTAAGAGCAGGTTTGATATCTTGGCAGTGGTGGAGATGAGGGAGTGGATAAAGTGATGGAACTGATTCAATTTATATTAAATGTTGTGGCAGGAGTTGGACTAACTTTTTTATTTATGTTAAAGAAAAATTATTTTCCAAAATATTTAGAAGAAAAAGCTAAAAATCTTGCTACAAAAGAGGATATTGAACTAATTACCTCAAAAGTTGAGAGTGTGAAGTTAGAACATAATACAAAATTTGATGAAATACAAAAAAGAAACGATCTGTTTTTTAGTGAGCTTAAAAATACAAAAGAACGGTTTAACTCAAAACAATTTGAATTATATAACCAATTATGGAGTTCTTTAATTGATTTAAAAATTTCAGCTGATGAGTTATGGGACTTTGCAACAATCCCTAAACTCAAAGATTTCTCAAAAAAAGTTATTAATGCAAAAATTGCAATTGAAAAAAACTCTCTATTAATAGAAAATAAACATTATAGGCAATTAATAGGTCTAATTAATAAATTTGAAGATTTTAGATTTGGAAAAGAAAATTTATTAAGTTTAAAAAGCATTAGAAATAAAACACAAGAAGAGCTTAATTACTCTGATTTATATCAGCAAGATTTGAATGATATAATTAGTGAAAATAGACAAACTAAAAATAATTATGATAGTTTACTTGATAAATTAAAAATAGAATTTGTAAAACAGATAAAAGGCAGGTATGCAAAATGAATGAAAAAAAATGGATTAAGTCAAAATATTACTATAGTGAATTAAATAATTCTAAGATTAATAGTATTTTATACTTTGGTTTAATATGGAGTATTTTTGAAGATGAAGTTTGTGTAAATAATGCCAAAATTTCAAAAAGTAAAAACTTATCTTTATTGCTATGCCCTAGTTTAGAACATTCATCAAAAAGAAAAATCACAACCATTTGGAACTATTTTGTTGATAGATATGTAGATGTTAATGGCGATATAAATCACATTTTTCAAAACTTTAAATTTAATCTGAATGATGATAAGCCATTTGTTGAAAATGCACTAAAAAAAAGAAAAAAAGTTTCTTTTGAAGAAAAAATAGAAGCTATTTTAAGAATAGTGTTTAGACTGAGAAACAATTTATTACATGGTGAAAAAGATGTTTTACAATTATATGGTCAAAATAAAAACTTTCAAAATGCGAACAAGTTTTTAATTTTGATTATTGAGAAGCAAATAAAAATAAACTGATAAACACATACGCAAGATTAACGGAATTCAAGCATAGTAAAATTTAAAATTGAGGTTTAAATGATTAAGCAAGAAAAATTTATTAAAGATATAAAAGCGGAGTTTGAAAAAGAAAAAGATACAAAATCATATGAGCGAGTTAAGAGAATGGCTAAAACACTTAGCAATAATTTATATTCGGAAGATTCTCATTTTATATATGAACTTGTGCAAAATGCACAAGATAATGACTATGCAAATGATATATTGCCAAGTTTAGATTTTTTTATTTTAGAAAATGGGATTTTGACAAAAAACAATGAAATAGGTTTTTCAGAAATAAACATAAAAGCACTATGTGATTTTAATGATTCCCCAAAAAGCAAAAATAAAGCACTTGGGTTTATAGGTGAAAAAGGTATAGGTTTTAAATCTGTTTTTGCAATTACCGATACACCTTCAATCCACTCAAACGGATATAAGTTTTATTTTAAAGAAGGTGAATATATAGAACCTTATTGGATTGAATCTTTTGATAACTATCCATTAGAATTTACAGATTTAACAACTACAAATATTTACCTACCATACTCTTCAAAATTTAAGAATCAAACAGATATTGAAAATAAACTAGATGATATAGAGCCTATATTAATTCTTTTTTTAAATAAATTAAAACAGATAAATATTTATAAAAATCAAAATTTACAATTTTCAGTTACAAAAAAATATTTACAAAATGATGTCGTATCAATTGAGCACAATAATAAAAGTTTAGAGTTTAAAATATATAGTAAAGTAATTGATTGTATTATAAAAGAAGAAAAAAGAGAAGATGTATTAAAAAGAGAGCTGTTTTTAGCATTTCCACTAGAAAAAATAGACGATACCAGAATTTTTGCATTTCTACCTACTGAAATAGAAACCGGACTACCATTTTTAGTACAAGGTGATTTTTTACTTAATGCAAGTAGAAGTGAAATTGAAAAAGGAAAACCATGGAATAAGTGGCTATTAGATGAAACAGTGATTTTTTTTGTTGAGATATTCCATCACTTACAAACTATTGATAAATATAATTATCTCAAATATATTGACGAGGAAGAAAGTTCAAATAAATTTATTGACAAATACTATCAATTAATCTTAAATAACCTCTACAATGAAGCTCTTTTTTTAAATGTAAACGGAGATTTTGCAAAATCATCAGCAGTATGTATTCTTCAAGACCATGATTTTATGTATGAATTTTTAAAGGATATAAATTACACTAATGCAAATAAAGAAAAATATACTTTCATAGATAAATTTTTTTATGTGCCAGAACATTTAATAAAAAATTGGGGAGTGACTGTTGTAGATAGAAATGAATTTTTGAGAATTATAAGTGTATTGCCAGAACATTTTGCAAATAAATTTGAACAAGATAACCTATTGTTTGAAAAATTATTAGATTACATAAATAGCGAAAAGCCAGACCATAACATACTGATTAACTTACCAATTATTCCAATTGATAACGAAGGAAACATACAATTCTGTTTTAAAAGTGATTTAGCAGATAAACAGCTTTTTTTCAAACTAGACGATGATGGAATTTTAAATAATATTTTTTCTGAACTGAAAATTGTTTTTAAAAAATATCAAGTTCAACTAGAAAAAATCTCTTTTTATAGTTCTGTACTCGGAATAAAACAACCAAATCTCATTGAGATTATTCAATCACTAAAAGACAAGAATGATTTTTTTAGCAATATTCAGAATAATGTAAATTTACTTGTATATATAAAGACTAATTATCTTGGAGAAGATGAAAACCAAATATTAGAACTTTTGAAAAAAAATTATCAATTTTTAACTAAGAGTAATCATTTGATTAAACATGAAAGAGAATCGGATTATTATGAACGAGGTGACATCGAAAAATTTTCTACTCGATTATATATTTCGAGTGAATATCTTAGCAATTCTAATAGTATTGAAAATATAGTCAAGAAATATTGTAGTCAAGAAGGAATGAAAAAGATTGAATTTATTAGTGAAAAATATTTATTACAAGAACAAAAAAACTCTAAAAAATCCATAGACAAATTAAAGAATGAATGGAATAGTTTTCTTACTAAACTCAAAATAAATGACAATATAAAATTAGAAGAAACAAACCTTGAAATGTATGCTTATGATAGCAGTTATAGTAAACACACTAGGCATGAAGAATTTTTAAATATACCTTTTATCGCTATTGCAAAATGGAATAATAATAATTGTGAGACTGTAAAATATTTTGCATTTGAAAAACTCACCAATGAAGATTCTATATTTTTATTTAATAAAATTCTTAACTATCAAGTAATTAGTCATTTGGGTAGCTATATATATACATTTAATGTAGTTGTAGGATTTTATAGAAAATTAAAGTCTAAATCTCAATATACGCCTTGGATTTCTGTAATTAGACATAATTTTCCAATTTATGTAGATAATAAAATACTGTTAATTAAAGATTTATATCTACATGTCGATTCAAAATTAAAAAAATATTTTACTGAACTTCCTGAGAACTATAAGAAGGAAAATAATGGTGAGATAGCAAAAATCTTTTCAATAAAGAATACACCACAAATAGAAGATATTTTAAAAGTTATAGAATATAGGAAAATAGAAAATTTTGATGATGTAAAATCGATTTTTGAATTTTTACACTATAACTTTAAAAATGAAAAAATAGATTTTGCAACAATACCCATACTGAATAAAAAAGAAATTATAGAATATATAGAAATTGAAAAGTTGATTTGGACAAATGGCAAGGAGCTTGGTTTGGTTGGACTTGAGCAATATTATGGAGATGATTTAAAGCTATTTTTTATTAAACAAGTTGGAGTTGTTGAAAAACCAACAATTCAACAATACATTGAGCATTTAAAATCAAAACCAAAAAATCATCAAAAAGTATTTTACGAATTTATTATTTTCTTATCTAAGATTTTAAAAACTGATGAATCTATCGACTTGAATGAAGAGATAATCTTGATTAATGATACTCTTTTTTCATTTCAGCAAATAATTTTTAATGATGAATTTGTAGAAAATGCAGAAAATATCAACAACTTATTTAGTGTTGAAAAAAGGTATTTTCAAATATTTAATGAAATAATTACTTATTTTGAATTAAGTAAGATTAGTGATTGTACCAGAGAAATTGTTTTAACAGATTTGAAAGAAGACGAAAAAATATACGATATTTATTTCAAGCTTTTGAATTACTCATGGGATTATATTTATTCAAATGATAATAAAAAATTTGAAAAATTGAAAACTGATGATGATTTTATATTAAAAACCAAGAATATTGAAAAAGGTTCATACGCAAATATTATTTTAAAAATTGATGTGGATGGAAATTATATTGATGTTGTCAAAAATTTCATCATTAAAAATGAGACAGTTTACATTCATAGCAACATTGACGAAAGAGAGCTAGTCAAAGAAATTGCAAAATGTGTACAAGAACAAATTCCAGATATTAATTTTGATACGCTTGAACGCTTCTATGATAAAGTCTATAAATACAAAGAATACTCAAAAAATGAATATTATAAGAGTGAAAAAATAGAAGAGGCAAAGGGGGATAACACATTTGATAATATTTTTGAAAAAATCTCTCAGAAGATAGAAGAGCAAGAAGATGGCAGCGATATCCTAGAAGATGATGAACAAGAAAATAAAAAAGATATTGGCAATCATCATGAGAAAGCTGACGATGCATCTACAAAGTCATATCAAGGTAGCAATGGAAATAGTGAAGTTTCAAAAAAACCGTCTGAAAACATACAGACAACAGAAGTTAAAAAAGATTCCGTTGAAAATGAAAAAACTATTTGCCCTGAATGTAATGTTGAGCTAAATAAACAAAATTTAGAAAAACATCTTTGTAAAGTCCATCACAAAAATTGTAAAGGTAATGATGAAAATGCAAAAAACAATCAAAATAATTACGACACCCCAAATTTAAATGAAGCGATAAAGAGCCATGATAAAAACATTGCTCGTACAGAAGATAATCTCAATCCTTCAATTGTGAAAGATGAAGAAAAAGATACTCAAAAAACATTAACTACCAAGCAAAATATTGAAAAACATAAATCAGAGACTTATCAATGGCAAGAAGATATAGATCCAGATATCATTATCGATGAAAAGAAATATATAGAAAATTTCATCAAAAAAGTAAAAGAAGATATACAAAAATACAAAGATGACAGTGAGCAGCAAAAGATTATAAAGCAGATTGAAATTATCAAAAAAAGTAATATTTCAGAAAATCAGCAAAAAGATAAAATAAAGTTGTTTTTAGCAAACACCTACAAAGGCTATTGCCAAATTTGTGGTTTTACTTTTAGAAAAGTTGCAAGTAGTGAAAATTCTTTTGAGTTATATAGCTGGAATGATAAAAGAGTTGTAAAAAATAAAAAAAGTTTTATTTCTACGGCTGATAGTCTATGTTTATGTAGAAACTGTAGTGCAAATATCAAATGGGGTGCTTTTGAGCCAACATTTTTAGAACACATAAAAAATATACAAAATTTTGAAACCGCAACCATAGACGATATAAAAAAAGAGATACATAAAGCAGTAGATAAAAATCTGCCCGATATCTTTGAGCAGCATTTGGATTTTAACGATATGTATGCCTTGGAGATAAAACTAAATGACGAGCCTAGAAACATCTATTTTACAGATATTCATCTTATACAGTTTATAGTATATTTGCAGTTAGAAAGTGATTTTTCAGAATCTCAATAAAATTTTACAAACCATACAAAAAGTCTTGAAACAGGATAAAGCAATATGAACAACATCATTACCGACAACCAAACTATCCAAAACAAAATTTTTGCCGTTAGAGGTTTGCAAGTGATGCTTGATGCAGATTTGGCGGAGCTTTATGGTGTTGAGACAAAAAGAATAAATGAGGCAGTAAGAAATAATCCAGATAAATTTCCTAGCGATTTTTACTTTGAATTGAGTAAAGAGGAAGATGAGATCTTGAGGTCGAAAATTTCGACCTTTAAAGAAAGCTTAAAAAATAGAAAATACTCGTCTAAGGTGTTCACAGAACAGGGCGTGTATATGTTGGCAACTATACTCAAAAGTAAAATTGCAACAGAAATTACACTCTCTATCATGCGAACTTTTGCACAAATGAGAAAGTTAATAAATGACAATAGTTTATTATTGTCGCAATTCAAAGAGTTAGAAAAACGCCAACTAAGTTACGAGATAAAAACTGATGAGAAACTTGATAAAATTTTTGAAGCGATAGAGGCTACTGAGATAAAACCATCCCAAGGTATTTTCTATGATAATCAAATTTTTGATGCGTATGCTTTTGTCAGCGACTTGATTAAAAGTGCAAAAAATACAATAACTCTTTTTGATAATTACATGGATGAATCGGTTTTAACACTGCTTAGCAAAAACCAAACAGTAAAAATAACTATCTACACAAAAAATATATCAAAACAATTGAAGCTAGATGTAGAGAAATACAACAGTCAGTACAACCCAATAGAACTTAAAAAATTTGACCTTTCACATGACAGATTTCTACTGATTGATGACGAAGTCTATCACATAGGAGCATCTCTGAAAGATTTAGGCAAAAAGTGGTTTGCATTTTCTAAAATAGAGAAAGCAAGCTTTGAGATAATGGAGCGGTTGAAGTGAGAAGTTCGGCATACATGAGTTTATATGGTTGCAATATGCATTCCAACGCTGGAGCATTGGAACGAGAGAAAAATTCGACTTTTAAATAAAGGAAAAAAATGAGTGAAGAAGAGAAAAACAAAAACAATCCGTTGCATGGTGTAAGTCTGCAACATATTTTAGAGACTTTAGTTGAGCGTTACGGGTTTAAAGAGTTGGGCAACAGGGTTGACATCAGATGTTTTTTGATAAACCCGACCATAAGCTCATGTTTGAAGTTTCTAAGAAAAACGCCGTGGGCGAGAACAAAAGTTGAAGAGTTGTATATCAAAGAGTGCAAAAACAGGTAGGCTAAAATAATAAATGGAGATATTGTGTTTATAAATAACCTAGCCTACGAGGCAAGTGCAGGAAGCGGAAAGACATTTATGCTTGTCGTGCGTTATCTTAGTCTGCTTTTTAAGGGTGCAGAGCCATCTAAGATACTCGCACTCACTTTTACCAACAAAGCCGCAAACGAGATGCAGGAGAGGATAGTTCAAACTTTAGAGGAGCTTGAACTCAGAGGCGAGCTTGATGAGATAGCAAAGGTTACTGAGCTTTCACGCGAGTATCTGCTAGCAGAGCGCCAAAGAGTTTTAAACGAATTTTTAAATGCACATACAAAGATAATGACGATTGACAGCTTATTTACAAAGATTCTTAGAAAGTTCTCACTCTATGCCACTA
>JAUPLZ010000260.1 GCA_030836705.1 Campylobacterota bacterium | reverse complement strand
TAATAAATCGCGGCAAGCCATCAATAGCCTCATTTAAAAGCTTTTGGGTATCTTGTCCCTCTCTAGCAACAAGCCCCGGCTCATCCCCGCGGTACATAGTGCCATACTTGCCCCAGATACCAAGAAGATTCTCTTGATTTTTTACATAATATTGATTAATAGAAGTTTCATTAACTTCGCCGATATTAAGCCAATCGGCGATATTACTCTCCATTCCAAGATCTCTCTTTTGTAAGAAAACGATATCCGTTACAACTTCCGTGTTGGCATTTCCAAAACTCCCTTTCGGAAGTCTTATTGCCCCAATAAGATTAGCGCTCTTGCCGATATAAGCCCTTGTAGAAGCATCCGCCGAGTCTAAAAAGCTAGAAGAGACGACCATCGCCAAAACGCCGCCCTCTTCTAGCGAATCAACTCCTTTGCCCATAAAATAGTTATGAATGTTCTTGCCGTCAAGCTCCGCATTCGCTTTATCGTGGATTTTATGTGCTCCATAAGGCGGATTACCGATTACTAAAGAGGCCTTTTGCCCGCCGAGAAGCTGAAAATTTTCAAACCCTACATTGTAAATTTTAGCTTTTGGATAAAGGATCTGTGCCACTTTAGAAGTGGTTTTATCAAGTTCAACCCCTAGCAGTTGAGTATTCGGCTTTAAGCTTTTTGGCATATAGCCAAAAAAGTTCCCGACTCCCACGGAAGGCTCCAGAACACTTCCGCCCTTAAAGCCAAATCGCTCAACCCCGCTCCACATCGCTTTAATAATATTTTCATCTGTATAGTAGGCATCAAGAGTAGCTCTTTGTGCCTGTCTATACTCCTCGTTACTTAATACCTCTTTAAGCTCAATGGACTCATTTTCCCAGCCCGAGGCGACACTCCCGTCACTTCGAGGAAACGCCTGCGCAATAGTGCCGATACCCGGCATCTTAGATAAAACAATCTTATCATCTCTTCCTATCTCTTCACCGGCTTCGATTTTTCTCAAAACCTCAATGCCGGCAATATAGTTTTTAAATTTAGTCTTCGCACCGCCCGAAGAGATATCTCCTTCGACCGTGAAATTTTCATCTTCAACGATATTTAAATTATCTCTATCCTTATCTAAAGAGGCAGCAGCCTCCTCGTCCATAAGCAAATCAAACTTAGCCTCTATTATTTTTTTTAAATCAAAATAATCTTTTTCTAAGATTTTATAATCGGTAAAACCTACACCATTAATTTCATAATTAATTTCTGTTAACTCTTTCTTGCTTTTTGTTCGCGCAATCTTCTCAGCAAAAAGTGCGAACTGCTCATGAGCTTGATTTTCAATTTCGCTCGCTAATTCATATAGACTATCTCGCGGCTCACTATCTCCCACGCTTCGTTCTCTTTGAGCCCCTGATCCATCAAGTTGTTGAGCATATCCATCGCTCTCTCCGCTTTGAGCTGCTGAAATTTCAGCAGCGTTCCCTCTGTTTCCATCGCTCGATAATTCCGTGGATTCTCTTTTATCATGTAATTGTCCAATAATGTCCGTATGCTGCCCGTCGAATAACTCTCTGTTTCTTTTAAGTTCATCACCAATCCTTTTAATATTAAGTCTATTTTTCAACATATCTTTTTCAACTAAATTCGACAGAAACTCTTTGGCGATAATGGCTTTAAACTCATTATCATCAAGAGTATCTTCAAGCACAAAGCTTTTTCCTGCAAAATTACCACTATTTATGGTTAGTTTTTTTGTAACCAAAAATAGATTTTTATAATCAGTGCTAATAGAGACATCTTCTTTTTCTAAAATCTCTTGTGCGATATCAATACTTCCGCGCAACTTAACTTTAGAAATATCAATGCCAAGCCCATATTGAACCCTGTCGTCACCTTTTAGAGAAGATATCTTTCTCTCAATTACACTCCTATTTAAAACTTCGGCATCTTTTTTGCCGAGCTTAAAATAGAGATCTTCATCCAAAATATTTTTAGCATATATATCTGCCAAAAAAAGCTCATTATTTACGAGACCAAGCGTACTAAGAACATTTTTAAGTTTTGATTTTATATTTTTTATTCCAATATTTTGCAAATTGGAATCTAGCCCCAATGATTTAGAAAACGCGAATGAAAACATAGTGCGCTCATCCTCATCTATAAGATAATGTTCGCCAAGTTTCTTACCAAAGTCAGAAACGGCAACAGAGAGAGATTTTTTAGAGTCTAAAAACCCCTCTCCAACCACAGACAGGACCGCTTTTGAAGAAGATAAAGCATTTTTTAGTCTCTGTAAGATAATATATTCAGGAATTGAGGTGAGAACAGAAGAGGAATTTTGTGCTAAATTTGTTTGAGATATATCAAACAAATTTATAGTAGAGTAGCCTACAATACGGCCATTTAAAACAACCGGATTAAGAGCAACAAAAGCCCTAGCATCCGAATTAATTGTCACGCCACTGTCGTCATAAGAGATATTTCTCCACTCCTCTTCTGATTTAACTAAAGTTATATCAATTTTTGCATCCACGCTATCTAAATATGTGGATATGCTATTGCCAAAACTATTGGCATGAAATTTAGTCACATGTGTAAGAAAATCAGCTATACGATCCGCTGAGCCAAGAATCTCCCGTTCAAAACGCTCCTCTTTCTCAATTGTTAGCGAAGAATACATAGGATTATCTTTCGTATGACCAAAAAGCTTTATAAGAGTTGCGTTCTTTTCAATAAATTTAACTTGATAATCATAAAGTTTATCTTTATCCTCTTGACTGGAGAATTTAAAAATTTCTCCATCTTCGCTGTAGAGAATATTTGTGGCCATAAGATACTCTACATCACTATTGGCAAGCTCAAAGAAGCTTAAATCTTGATTTTCAATACACCATTTTTTTAATTTGGTCATATTGTAAGAATTATTCTTGAGAAGCAGAGCTCGAAAATAATCTAGCCTTGCCTGTAAAGCAATCTCTGCATCAAAACCGCTTGAGCGGCTTGATTCATAATTTTGCTTGCTTTGAATTAGCAGATTTTGAAAATCTCTCATCATAAACCTTTTAAATTATATTTTCAATAAATTATAATAGCTTTATAATAAAACAATCCTTAATTAAAACTGCTTCCGAGTTTCCCGCCATCCTCCAACCAAATCGTAACCTCATAGGGGGCATTTGTTTTTTTAGAAACCCTCTTAATCTTAACCTCTTGACCTTCTAAAATCTTAGTAGCCTCCACCTTAGTCAGCTTCTTGCCAAAAGCCTCTTTAAAACAGAACTTCCCACTAAGCCGATAAGTCTTTTCAGTCTCAACCAACCCGCCACCCTCAGAACCTTCACCCCCGCCAGCGTTAAAATTCTCAGCGTACTCGATCTTAGTAAAAAACTTGCTCCCTAAATCAAGACAAATACTATTACCCTTCTCACATTTAAAAACCTCTCCGCCATCAACAACACCGCCGCCGCAAAGAGGACAAACCAAATCAGTCGCAACAACCTCACTTTTTCACCCCACCATTTACGGGACAATCCATATCATCAAATTACTTTTTTTTAAAACAAAATTACTCATCTCGTTTACTCTTTAGTAATTAATTTGAATGAGCATTGCTTGTATATATTGTTGCCCATCAAAGAAAGGTGAGCCATATAATTGCCC
>JAUPLZ010000259.1 GCA_030836705.1 Campylobacterota bacterium | reverse complement strand
GACAAAATCGCCGCTTTTAAATGCCTCATCGACCGTTTACGCAAAAAACGCCATTGCAAAAACTATTACGGATCCGCTTGGTAGAAAAAAAGAGTTTGTTTATGACGCAAACAATAGAGTGGTTACGGTAGTGGATGCAAAAGGCAATAAAATACATACAGGCTACGATAGAAACGGGAATAAAATCGCAACAATTATAAACGATGGCAAAAAAACGGACTATTTTTATAATAAAAACAACTTGCTTTCTTCAATAAAAGAGGCTGATTTAAAAGAGACGAAGTTTTTTTACACAAAAACAAAACAAATTTCAAAAATAGAATATCCAAGCAAAAAGTTTGTTGAGTTTGTTTACGATAAGTCAAATAGGCTAATAGGCAAAAAAACTTTAAATGATGGAATCTATTATGAATTGGACAAAAACGGAAATAAAATAAAGAGTATTTTTGATTCAAACAGCTCTATGGTTACTAAAAAATATGACGAGCAAAATAATCTAATATCTCAAACCGACCAGTTTTTGAATACGGTTTCTTATAAATACGACAAAATGCAAAATCTAAAAGAGATTACTTATAGCGATGGCACAAAGGTTGGTTATGAGTATGACGCAATGAATAGATTGATAAGCGTTAGTGATTTTAATAAAAATATTACAAAGTATAGCTACCAATTGGACGGTAAACTTTCAAGCGTTACTCTTGCAAACGGTCATATTATAAGTTATACATATGACAAAGACGGAAGGCTTATTAAGAAAATAGACAAAAAAAATGATGAGATTTTAAGCAGTTACGAGTTTGTGCTAAACGGTGCCGGCGAGAGGATAAAAGAGCGCAAAAAAGAGCCTCTGTCTTTTAAACATGATAGACTTGAACTTGTTATGGAGTATGGTGAAGCGGATATTTTAAAAAAATCAAACAAGCAGAAATTTATCTATGATGAGGATGGGAATTTTATAAAAAACTCAAACGGAACTGTCGAGATAAAATACGATGATTTTAATAGAATGGTTTATAAAAACGGCACAAAATACGGTTATGACGCTGAAAATTTAAGAGTGACAAAAGAAGACGAAAACGGGTTTGAGAGATATGTTTATGATACCTCGTCACCCATTGCAAAGCTAATAGAAATACAAGACAAAAACGGCAAAATAAAAGCGAAATTTGTTTATGGGCTTGGGCTTGTTAGTCAAACAAGCAATGAAAACACATTTGTTTATCACTATGACACAAGAGGAAGTACGGTAGCGATAAGCGACATAAGCGGAAAAATTCATGCAAGTTATAGTTATGATATTTATGGAAAAATCACCAATAAAGACGGCAATTTTAACACTTTGTTTACATATGTCGGTCAGCATGGCGTTATTGATGATAACGACGGGTTTTATCATATGCGAACAAGAGAGTATAGCGCTGAAATGATGAGGTTTATTCAAAAAGACAAAGTTCTTTTTGGCACAACGATAAACTCGCAATCAATGAATAGATACTCATATGTCGAGGGCGATCCGATACGAGGAATAGACCCGCTTGGCGCATGGTTTTTGGGCGATGATATTTTGGCTTCTGGTTTTGGCATGCTTATAGAGGTTGCAAAGCAAGTGGTAACGGATATAGCAGAAGGGCAGATGAGTCCGCCTGAGGTTTATGTCGCAGCCGCCGTGAAAGGAGCGACAAAAGCGCAAGTTCTTTTATATACGGCAAACATAGCATTAGCGGAAGCAAGCGGAACATTTGCAGGAGATATAGCAAAACAAGGCGTAGAGATAGCAGCAGGCAAAAAGTCTGAAATAGATTATAAAGGCGCTTTAAAATTAGCGGCCGTTAGTGCCGTAGGCGCACATTTGACATCTAGCGCAAAAGTAGTTACTGGTTTTGATGAGGCTGTGAAAGAGGTAAAAGAGCACGCCATATCAAGTATAAAAAACATAGCGCCGCGAGTTACTGAGCTAACAAAGACAGCTGAAAACAAAAGAGATGAGCTTAAGACGGTTCAGCCTGTTTTGCAAAACAGTGATATAAAAATTTATAAATTTAAATAGGAGCCTATTTTGAAAATTGTTTTTTTGATTTTTTCTCTTGCGATTTTTCTTTTTTCAAAAGATATAAAGCTTGAAGACGGTTCTATTTATGACGGCGAGCTTAGATACGGCAAGCCTTTTGGTTATGGCAAGCTTGTTTATCCGAATAAAACAACATACGAAGGGAATTTTAACAAGGGAAAATACGACGGTGACGGCGTTTTGGTTTTTTCCGACCAAAGCAGCTATAAAGGCTCGTTTAAAGATGGGCTTTATGAGGGAAAAGGGGTGTTGGAGATTAAAAATGGCTATATCTATACCGGTGAGTTTATAAAAGGCAAAAAAACAGGCATAGCAAAAATAAAATTCGCAGATGCAAGAGTTTATGAGGGTGAGTTTGAAGAGGATAATATAAACGGCATGGGAACAATGACTTTTGCCGATGGCTCAAAATATATCGGATATTTTAAAAACGGCAAAATGAACGGCAGCGGAACACTTTATCTTGCATCAAAAGCAAAATATACAGGCGAGTTCAAAGATGGGGATTTTCACGGCAAAGGCAGGATGGAGTATGCCAACGATGACGTATATGAAGGCGAGTTTAAAAACGGTCTAAAACACGGGATTGGCGTATTGAAATACTCATACGGCGATGTTTATGATGGCAGATTTAAAAACGATAAATTTAACGGTATGGCGGTTTTTAGACATGTTGTCGGCGATGTTTATGAAGGCGAGTTTAAAGAAGGCAAAAAAGACGGCAGCGGAAAGGTTAAGTTTGCCGACGGCTCAATTTATGAGGGTTTTTTCAAAAATGACTTTTTTCATGACAATGGGGTTATGATTTATAGCAACGACAATAGATACGATGGTGGGTTTTTTGACGGTAAAAGAGAAGGGTTTGGCAAGTTTGCCTTTGCTGACGGCTCAACTTATGAGGGAGAGTTTAAAAACGGACTTTATCACGGCAAGGGCAAAATATCATACGCAAACGGCGATATTTATGACGGCGGGTTTGAAGCAGGTCAAAAAAGCAACAAAGGAGTCTATCTTGCAAAAAGAGGCGACAGATATGACGGCGAGTTTAAGAGTGACGAGTTCGGCTTAAAAGGTATCTATGCTCTTTTTAACGGAGATGTTTATGAGGGTGACTTTAATATGTCCAAAAAAAACGGCAAAGGAATTTATACATTTAATTCCAAAGAAAAATATGAAGGCGAATACAAAAACGGAAATCGTGATGGATATGGCGTCTATATCACAGAAAACGGCTCGGTTTATGAAGGGTTTTTCGCCAATAACAAAAAAAACGGAGAAGGCAAATATATAGACATAGACGGCACTGTGTTTGAAGGTATTTTTGTTGAAGATAAATACAAGTATAAAAAAAGATTTTTTTAGCAGTTTATTTTTGATAATGTTGTAAATTGAGATAGGCTGTTTTAAATACGCTTTCGCGCTAGCA
Organism: Campylobacterota bacterium; assembly: GCA_030836705.1. GTDB lineage: Bacteria > Campylobacterota > Campylobacteria > Campylobacterales > SZUA-545 > JAUPLZ01. The sequence continues at coordinate 2,472 of JAUPLZ010000259.1, read as the reverse complement.
TTTGCTACTTTTTTTATAAAAAGTACCTCAAAAAAAGCGTATTGCGGTTGTGTTTTTTAACGCAATTTTTTACTCTCATTAGCTAAAAATCAAAAACTCGCCTTCGTTTCAAACAGTTTGATTTTCTTTACGCCAATGCTCGAAAAAATTACTAAAACACAAAGCAATACAAAGAAGATGTATTGTTATTTCTAATTTAAAATTACCCTTCTTTTTTATTCAATATTTCGCATTCTCATTTTTTTTGGAGTCAGTACAAAGAAATTATTTTCAAATTTGTATTTTTTATTTTGTAAAAGATTTATCACATTTAAAGTTATTATGTCCACTTCACTGTAATGATACCGCATAAAAATAACGCTGATATTTTTATGCCATGAGCAAACACCCATTCTCCAAAATCAGAATCTTCTGTCAGTAAAATTGCTCTCTTTTCTTTGGCAACATCAATAACATCTTCATCATTAATCCCGCCGCATTCTTCCATAATCGAATAAACATCAAAACCGCTTTCTCGCAACTTTTTGATGATTTTAAAATTTATATTTTCGTCTGCGACAATAATTTTAGCTTGCAATCGACTCTTCCATTTTTAGCATATCCGCAGAATATGCTATAGCGGCATAAATGTCTTTAGCAGTTATGGATGGTAGCGACTCCGCTAGTGACTCTACACTCATCCCTTCAGATAATCTTCTTAATACCTGCTCAACTGTGATTCTTGTGCCTTTTATACATGGTTTGCCGAGCATTTTTTTATAATCAATTGATATATGCGCCATATAATCCATCACATCTCGCTTTTTATAGTCTTTGACTATTGTATCATTTTTGCACACTTAAACCCATAAAATGTATTAGTCCGCGAACCTATAGAACTCTCTAGGCTTCCTCGCTTACAACCCCGTCATTTATCCTAAGAATCCTGTCAAAATACGACAAAAGCCTCTCGTCATGCGTCACGACAACAATAGCGACATTTTGACTTTTTGCTATCTTTTGAAGAAGTTTTATTACAGAGACGGCTCGTTCAGAGTCAAGAGCGGCAGTCGGCTCATCTGCCAATATGATTTTTGGCTCATTTGCCAAAGATCTAGCGATAGCCACTCTTTGACTTTGCCCGCCTGAAAGCTCGCTTATTTTGTTTTTCATTTTATCTGCAATATCAAGATATTCAAGCAACTGCTTCGCTTTTTTGATTGCGTCATCTTTTTTTATACCGTTCGCCCTTGGAATAAGCGTAACATTCTCTTCAACATTCAAAAACGGTATAAGATAGTGCGATTGAAAAATAAAACCTATTTTTTCTCTTCTTAGCCTTCTTGCGTCTTTTATTTTCCATCTGCCATTGTAAACTTCAATATTATCAAGGTGCAATTCGCCGCCCGTTGGCTCCAATACACATCCCAAAATAGTAAGGAGTGTAGTTTTTCCGCTGCCGCTTGGTCCAAGAAGTGCTACCATTTCACCAGTTTGTATCTCAAAAGAAGCATCTTTTAAAGCAGTTACGGCGCCATCCCCTTTGCCATAGGTTTTTGTTATATTTTTTACACTTATTGCACTCATTTATCCTCCAATCGCTGCCGTCGGATTGGCTTTTAGCGCAGAATATACTCCAGAAAGAGAACCTAGTATGCTCACTATCAAAACAACGCCAAGCAACATCATCGCATCAGAGCTTTCTAAAACCACTCTTTTTGGAAATTTTCCTGAAATCATATGAGAAAAAATATTACCGGCGACAAAAGCCAAAAAGCCAAGCATTAATGACTCTTGCATAATCATTTTTACTATTTGAAAATTTGAAATCCCTATAAGTTTTAAGATAGAAATCTCTTTTATTTTTCCAAGTGTCATTGTGTAGATAATAAGCGAAATAATTACCGATGAGACCACGACAAGAATAGCCGTAAACAACCCTATCTGCTTAGATGATCGCTCGATGAGGTTTTTTTGCAAAATCTCTCTCTCTTTTTCATCCGTATAAACTCCGTAATGTTTCCATCTTTTTATGCTTATCGCTATCTCATCTACATTTGCGCCGTTTGTAACTTTTGCCACTATTGCGTTTACTTGCTGCGCATTTTGACCGCCGAATCCCCTTGCTCTGTCGTTTCTAATTTGCTCATTATTGTATAAAAACTGTAGCTTTTGCGCATCTTTTAAACTCATATAGACTATCGGGTCGCCGCCTGAGGAAACCGCTCCTCTTGTAATGCCGACAACTTTATAGTTATCTCCGCCAAGCGCTATTACTTCGTTTAATTTAAGTCCTATTTTTTCATCAACCACTATTTCAAAGTGATCAAGCAGTATCTCTCTGCCGTTTATCAATCTTTTTGGCTTGCCCATTTTGCCAATTTCGTATCCAACCGTAAAAACCCTAACAGGTTTGTGCGCTATTGATTTTTGTATTTGAATGTTTTGAAAGGCGATCGCGGCTGATTCGCTTATGCCCGTTATGGTTTTTAT
>JAUPLZ010000258.1 GCA_030836705.1 Campylobacterota bacterium | reverse complement strand
CTCTCTAGGCAGCTCATGAGAGCTATTAAAAAGTGATGTTTTTTTGATATTTGCAAGTACGCTATAAAGACCAAGTGCGGAGCCGATTGCGTCGCCGTCAGGATTTTTGTGCATAGTGATTGCAATATGAGTTGCTTTTAAGATTCTATTCCAGATATTTTGCATTCTATTTTGCCAAGAGCGTTAAAATCTTTGACGGAATCATAAAGTTTAATTTCCCGATGAAATTTTTATCTATCTCCACCTCTATCACGCAAGCTTTTTTTATAGACAAAGAGACTTTGCACTCCGATATAAGCTCTGAAACAATCAAAGAAAAATCGGGCTCATGACCGACTATCGCCACCACTTTTGCTTCATCATAAAACGCACTCAAAGCCTCTTTTAAATCTTTTATATTTGCACCTGGATTTAAAAGATGGGTTTCAATAACATCAACGCTTTTATCATATGCTTCACTTAATAACTCTGCCGTTTGTATCGCCCTTACGGCTTCTGATGAGATTATAAGCGACGGTTTTTTATAAAATTTTGCGAGTGCCAAAAATGCTGATTTTGCCTTTTTGATACCGCCTTGAGTCAAAGGGCGTTTTAAATCGTCATCGCCAAAATTCTCTCTCTCTTCCGCTATCGCATGTCGTACAAAAAGAAGTTTCATGGAATTTCCTAGATTTTTAGTTGCATTATACCAAAGTCAAATGTAGATAGAATAACTCAAAAAAATAAATTTAGGAAAGATTAATCATGGTTGAAAGATATGCGCGCGAAGAGATGAAAAATCTATGGAATACACAAGCCAAATATGATGCTTGGCTAGCCGTCGAAAAAGCGGCTGCAAAGGCGTGGAATAAACTTGGTTTAATAAACGACGAAGATACGAAAAAAATAGTAGAAAATGCAAATTTTGACATCGATGAGATAGACGAGATAGAAAAAGTAACCAAACACGATGTTATTGCATTTTTAACTTCGGTTGCTAATACTTTGGGCGAGGAATCAAGATGGGTTCACTACGGCATGACAAGCTCTGATACTATTGATACCGCCGTTGCGCTTCAAATGAGAGATTCGCTAAACATCATTATAAACGATGTAAAAATGGTAATGGAATCGGTCGAAAAAAGAGCAAAAGAGCATAAAAACACATTGATGGTCGGAAGAAGCCATGGGATTCACGGCGAGCCTATTACTTTTGGGCTTGTGCTTGCTATTTGGCACGATGAGTTAAAAAGACATCTTGATAATCTAGTTGAGACTATGGAGGTTATATCTGTCGGTAAAGCAAGCGGGGCCATGGGAAATTTCGCTCATGCGCCTTTGGAGTTTGAAGAACTTACTTGCGAATTTTTAGGGCTAAAATCAGCGCCTGCATCTAATCAAGTAATCCAAAGAGACAGATATGCAAGGCTTGCGACTGCGTTGGCACTTCTTGCAAGCAGTATAGAAAAATTTGCTGTTCAAGTTAGACACTGGCAAAGAACGGAAGTGTACGAGTGCGAAGAGTATTTTTCAAAAGGGCAAAAAGGCTCATCGGCAATGCCGCACAAAAGAAATCCGGTACTTACTGAAAATATCACAGGGCTTGCTAGAATGATTAGAGCTTATGCAATTCCCGCTATGGAAAATGTAGCTCTTTGGCACGAAAGAGATATAAGCCACTCTTCGACTGAGAGATTTTGGCTTCCGGATGCTTTTATTACAACTGATTTTATGCTACATAGATTTAACAGCGTGGTTTCAAACTTGGTCGTTTATCCGGAAAATATGATGAAAAATCTGAATCTAACCGGCGGGCTTGTGTTCTCGCAAAGAATTCTTTTGGAACTTCCAAAAAAAGGACTCTCAAGAGAGGAGTCTTATGTAGTTGTACAAAGAAATGCGATGAAAGTGTGGGAGGATCTTCAAAAAGGCAAACCGGCTATTAATGCAAACGGCGAATCTCTATATCTGCAATCACTCCTTGACGATAAAGAACTTAGAGAAAAAATGAGCGAAAAAGAGATAAGAGAGTGTTTTGATTATAGCTACTACACAAAAAATGTAGACGCAATTTTTAAAAGAGTTTTTTAATCGATAAATGAACAGCAGGCAAAGAGAAAAAGAAATTAAAACTTCATTCGTGTATAATAGAATCATTTTTTATTAAAGGTCTTCTCTTTGCCTCACTATACCGTTGCACATTCGCCTGATGCTGATGATATTTTTATGTATTATGCAGTCAAATTCGGCTGGGTCAAAAAAAACGACATTACATTTGAAAATGAAGCTCTTGATATTGAAACGCTAAACAAAAAAGCTCTAAAAAGCGAATATGATATCTGCGCTATTAGTTTTGCACTCTATCCGCATATAAGAGACGAATATGCTCTTTTGAATACTGCCGCTAGTTTTGGCGAAGGGTACGGTCCAAAACTCATAAAGAAAAAAAACAAATCATTAAAAAAGAATTTCAAAGTAGCCCTTAGCGGTGAATATACGACAAATGCGATGCTTTTTCGCATAAAATATCCGGACGCAAAAATTAGCTATATGAATTTTCTGGAGATAGAAAAAGCCGTACTTGATGGAACGGTAGACGCCGGAGTATTAATACATGAATCGATACTAACTTATAGCAATGAACTTGAAACGGAAGCTGAAATTTTTGATATTTGGCTTGATTTAGCGGGTGAAAATCTTCCTCTTCCGCTCGGCGGAATGGCTCTTAGGCGCTCAATTCCCCTAAATAGAGCTATTGAATGTCAAGAGATTTTGACCGATGCTATAAAGATTGGAATAAATCATAAAGAGCTTTTATCAAAAATGCTAATAGAGAGGGATTTGATAAGGGTAAATGAAGAAGATTTGAAAAAATATCTAAATCTCTATGCAAATGAACGCTCTTTGAAGTTTGATGAAATGGCTATTAGGGGGCTGGATAAACTCTTTGAGATAGGATTTAGGGCAAAATTCTATCCTGATTTGATAAAAACAGCGGATTATTTAATACCGACAGAGTACAAAAATCTAAGGAATTCATAATGGAAGCCGAGCTTCTTGCTATTGCAATAGATACTTTTAAAACAGCTTTTTATATCTCCTTTCCTATGCTTATGGGCGGTTTGATTGTCGGTCTTGTGATAAGCATCTTTCAAGCTACTACGCAGATAAATGAGATGACGCTCAGTTTTGTGCCAAAAATCATCGTTGTCGCTATTATTATCGTAATATTTATGCCGTGGATGACTAATATGATGGTTGACTTTACCGTAAGATTATTTGAAAAAATTCCACACTTTGCGAGTTAGGCATGAGTAGCTATATCGAATTAAAATATGATTTTTTGCTTTGCGATATAGCTAAATTCGGCAAAAAATACCTTCTTCTTGACGATGAATTAAAAATTCACGAACTTGACAATACAATTAAAAAAGGTAAAAGTTTTTCGCTTCTTGAAGCCAAATCACTAAAAGAAAAAAAACTACTTCTAAAAAACGGCTCAGTTCTTTACATAAAAGACGATAAACCCAATATTTTTTCCCTAAAAGATAAAAGCTCAAAAGAGTTCTCATGGTTTGGCAATAATATAAATGCTATAGCAGAGTCATTTGATGGAAAAATGATAGCCGTCGGATATAACAGCGGCAAGGTTAATATATTTTTAATAGACGGTGAAATATACCAATCTTTATACTTTGATTGCGGAAATATTACAAACCTTATTTTTAACCAAAACGATAACAGACTCATAATAAACGGCGATAAAAACAAGACTATAATTCATGATGTAGATTTAAACATCACAATCTCGACAATAGTAACAAAAACAAATATTATAAAAGCGCTTTTTCTTGATGAAAAAAGAATTTTTGCTATAAGCATAGATGGAAATACGCAGATACTCGATACAAAAAATGGCTTAACCGAATCCTCAATAGATAACAATATAAAAAACCCAACTTCTTTGTTTCTTAATGCAAGCAAAGAGTATGCAATAATCGGTACAAAAAACGGTGAAGTCGATATAATTTTTATTCAACGAAACAAGATACTCTTCTCCCAAAAAATAGGCTCATCTCCTATTTTGAATATAAAATGGATAGATGAAACTCTTTTTTTTCTTTTTGAAGATGGAAATATAGTAATTATTCCTCTTTTAAAAGAGCACGAGGAAGTAAAAGAAAAAATAAAAAAAAGAAGCTATAACGAAGCAAATAATATTCTATCAAGCAATCGTTTCTTATCAATATTTTCTGATATAGAAAAAGAGTTGGATTTAGCTTGGAATGAGGAGATATTTCCAGAGGCTTTGGATTTTATATTAAGCGGTCATATACCGGAAGCAAAAGATTTGGTAGTTCCGTTTATCCACGATGTATATAAAAAAAAGGTTTTTAACCTATACATCGATAAAAGCGATATTGTTGATATATTTAAAACAGCCTACGAAGATAAAGATTATGCAAATTTATATTTTGTAGCAGAAAAATTTCCTCACCTAAAAAAAAGCACTATGTACAAAACGGTCGATAGCGAGTGGGAGATAAAATACAAAAAAGCATTTAAAGTGATGCGAGATGGTTTTAAGGCGCAGGCTACCCAGCTTTTAAAAGATTTTAATGAGGTTGAAAGTAAAAAAAACCTGATAAGTTCTCTTATTAACCTTCCTAGAGTTTTTATGGAGGCGGAAGAGCTTTATAAAAGTAATAACTTTGATCTATATTTCTCACACATAGCAAAAAATTCTATCTTAAAACAAACGCCGGAATTTTTAGAACTAAAAAAAGAGATAGATAAGCTAGAAAATGAAATAAAAGAGGCACAAAAAGAAAATAACTACAGAGATATGGTTATTTTAGCTAAAAAATTAAGTACATATAAACCATACAAAACAAGAGCCAAAGAGATTATAGAAAGCGTAAAAAGTAAAATCACTTTTTTAAATTACATAAACAAAGATGATATAAATTCGGCTTATAAAATAGCACAAGAAGATTATGAAATCACGCACATGAAACAGTTTAAAGAGCTTTATAAAAAGTATCAATATGCAGAAGAGCAAGCCTATAAATTTGCACTTGATGGTGATACGGAACAAGTTTTAATTACATTTAAAGATTTTTTAAATATTGGACTTTTTAAAGATAAAATTTCATCAATAGTAAAAATATCATATTTAAAAGGGATTTTTAAAGTCAAAGATACAGACTTTGAAATAATCATCTGGAAATCAAAGATAGATCATTACTCACTATATTTTAGTGTTGATGAAGATTTAAAAGAAGCGGCAAAAAAAGTAGGATTTGAAGAGTACTTATATAAAGTTTTAGGAAAAATAGATAAATTTGGCTATAGAAAATATGATTTTACGGAAAAAATCATTGGATACAAAACGGAAGAAGAGCTAAAAAAAGAGAGGTCGATACAAATCCCCCAAATCGTATGGCATTACATTATTATATTTATTTCAATAATCGTTTTTGTTATACTTGCAAAGGTTGCTATTGATATCTTTAGCGAAGAGATATATGCATATAAGCAAGAGAGAAAAGAAGGACCTTACAAGCTCTTTGAAAGAGTTTTTGAGTACACAAACAAAGGTGCTGAATAAACAAAAGGAGTATTATGAAAAAAATAGTTGCATTTTTACTACTTATCGGAATTTTTGGTACTTTTACCGGATGTGAAAAAACACCTTATAAACACCCGCTTCATAGAGGCGATTAGTCTAATTTTATATTATTTTTCCACTCGGATTTTATTTGAGGGGAAAATACTATTTCATTTAGATTTATTAATCCCATTTGCGGGTTTTCTACATCCTCTTTAAAACATTGAGCATATCCGGTATCAGTCTCGTGAACGATTATGCTTTTTACGCTCACATTTTTTTCGCCGTTTCTAAACTCTTTGTTTTTTAAAATAGTATCAACCATCTTAAATATAACTCTGCTAAATTGTTCGGCAGACGGAGAAACCGGCAGTTCTACCCATCTTAAAGAGTGTTTTTTAATATCTTCAATGTATTCTTTTGAGTCTTTATTCCAAATCGCTATGGAGTGGTCAAAGCTATCAATAATATCTTTTATATACTCTTTTACAAGCCCAAAATCCACAACCATCTGCGCATTATCCAAAAAATTTGACTCCAAAAGAACTTCTACTTTATAAGAATGCCCATGAATAGAAAATTTACATCTATCCGTATGACAATTTCTTACTATATGGGCATTTTCAAATTTGAAAAGTTTTCTTATTATCATTTAAAACCTCTGAAGATATATACCCCATAGCTTAAATGAGGATTTTTATAGACAAGGCAAATCTTTGCGAAACTAGCTAGCCTAATCTAAAAAGATTTAAGAAGTATATAGGAATCCTCATAAAGCCCAAAGGGAAGGCGGGTCACCATTCAAACTCCCCTAAATACTCTGTCTGAATAGGTTCTAAGTAATTATCTTTTTTTAAATCCAATATATAATGATAAACATACGATTTCATCGTACCGTTTATAAGATATCCCGTATTTCCATCACTGTATTCTGCCACCATATTATCACATCTATTTACACGACTTATGATATGGAGTATATTCCTATCGGTTAAATAATGCATAAGTTCTTCATAAAAATAAGCTCTTGCAGTTGCAATCTTTTTTTCAATATCAGAAGAAATACTTTTATTTTGTACTCCTTCTACAGTGCCGTTATGATCTGTTAGCGCATAAAAAACAGCATTCCAGTTAATATTGTTCTCGTATGACTTTGCGTTCACCTTTTTATATGCATTTTCTGCACTCTGCCGGATAGATTCTTCTAAATCTGCTGGGTAGCTCACATATTGACTGCCGTCTAAAAGTATCGGCGTCAATTCCCATGAACCGTTTATGCATGCAAGTTTGTTAAAAGAATAGAGTATTTTTGTATATCCAAATAGTCCGATTAAATCTTCCGAATAGGCTTCATCACCAGCCTGCATGGAGACAATAAAACTTTTTTTATCCCAAGAATTATCGATAATAAGCGGGAATATCCCGCTAAAAGTCTTGCCGAATTTAGTATGAAACTGCAAGGGTTGGCATATGGATTCATTTCTTTCATCTTTTGCATCTTCCAAAGTAAAAGTATAAGGCGTTTCGATACTCGAAGAATAAAGAGAGCCTTCATCTGTTTCAAAGGCGACCCTCATGATGCCTTGGTCGTGAATCGGAAAAGAAATTATATATCTATATATTCCATCATCCAATATCCAGTCTTTATGCTTTATATTAGAACTGTATTGACGGGTAAGTACAAATGGCTCATTGGCATTTTTATGCTTACAATAAACACCGTTCTCCTTTTTAAAACATATATCATCATCTACAATGACAATAAAAGGGGAATCATACAGTTCTGGGCAATACGCAACTGCCGTCCAAACCAACGATTCATTTTCCCAAGCTGGGATAGAATCATAATCGTATTTCTGATGTGCAATATAGTGTTGGCTTGGATTGTCTTGCGAAGGTTTAATCAGAACCATATGTGTCGTATTGCTATCTTGGTAAAATCTGACATTAAAAGACTCTTTTGATATTTGGTTCCTGAAATAATTATCCTGACTCAGTGTGTTACCTATGAATCCATTAGGGTTTAAGGCGACTTCATATGCTTCCTGACACCAAATATCTTTATTGTATTGTGCACCTTGAATTATGGATTCAATTTGAGAGCAATGTATTTGATCATGCAAAGATGAGTTCGGTATTCCCAAGTCTATGTTTATATGGTCTTTGACATTTAACAAGTAGGGATTATCAATATTACCTTCACTGTTTTGGCATATGGAACTATTATTTTCATAGTATCCAAACTCACAACTTTTTGGTTGGTATATGTTTTCCAGATATGCTATTTCAATCGGGAAAGAGCGTTTTTTAGCTGATACTACTTCTTCATTTGTGGTTTGCTGCTCCTTTTTGCCAGATTGTGTATTCTGAGAATTATCGCATCCAATCAAAAAAATAAAAATAGTAAATATAAAGTATTTCATATTTCATTCCTCCTTGTCCGCTTATTGCCACCATTCTATATATGTATGCGCCCACACTTCACCGGCAAAATTATTCTCGTATATGGTTGCG
>JAUPLZ010000257.1 GCA_030836705.1 Campylobacterota bacterium | reverse complement strand
TTTGGTTGATTATGAAAAGATAAAAGTATCTCTAGCCGAATTCAAGACGAAATTAAACGCAAAAGTAGCTCCGCGTATCTCTGCCATTGCCTCGGAGATGTACGCACGCATCACAAAAGGGAAATATCAGCACATAGAAGTCAGCAATGACTTTGACTTTTTCATCTATGACGAGGGCAAAAAATACCCCATAGAACGTTTTAGCGGCGGAGAGACAGACCTTGCAAACTTGGTGCTTCGCATCGCCATCTCAAAAACACTCACTGAACTTAGCGGAGCAAGCAGCATCGGCTTTTTGGCATTTGACGAAGTGTTTGGAAGTCAAGACGAGAGCAGAAGAATGGAGATACTAGAAGCATTTCATACCATCAAAGAGCAGTACCGACAGATATTTTTGATTAGCCATGAGATGGAGATAAAAGAGATGTTCGAGCGGGTTGTGGAGTTGTAACTACTCTTAGTTTATAATAGCTTTTTTAAATTATTAACAAAATATATAAAACTTGGCATATCTATCTTATCAATTTTAATTTCGTTATTTTTAATCATTTCACATATATCAGAATACTCTTTTTTGTTGGATATTTAAACAATGAGTGACTTAAAAAAATACACAGATAAAAGAAAAAAAGATGATGTTGATTTTGCAAAAGATTTTGAGTCTGGATACGAAGAGTTCAAGATAGGTGAGATGCTAAATGAAGTTGGGCTTACGCAAGAGGAGATAGCGAAGAGGCTCCATGCAAAAAAGTCTGCCATAAGCTCTCAACTATTCAAAACTTTGCACACATTTTAGGCAAAGAATTGAAAGTACAACTCATATAAAAATATCCATTTTTTGCTATAATCATTCAAGCAAATTTATGAGATACAAGGCATTTTTATGACAAAAGCTTTTATATTAGATTTTTTATCACAGCATAAAAATGAATTCTTTCAAAAATACGGTGTTACAAAAATAGGTCTGTTCGGAAGCTACGTACGCGGCGACTTTAAAGAGGAGAGTGACATAGACATTGCCATAGAGATGTTAAACGAAAAAAAGAGTTTAAGCACCTTTTTTGCACTCAAAAGAGAACTTGAAGATGCGTTCAAACTTAAAGTTGACCTTGGCATAGAGAGCACATTAAAACCAATAGCAAAAAAGAAAATCTTAAAAGAGATTATTTATGTCTAAAAGGGACGAACTTCTTTTTCTACAAGATATTTTAGACTCAGTAAATGCTATTTTAGAGTTCACACACGGCTTAGATGCCGATAAATTCTCATTAAACAGACTTGTATATAGCGCGACAATCAGAGAATTTGAAATTATCGGTGAGGCTACAATTCATCTATCTGAAATTACATTATCAAAATACAATCAGGTTCCATGGAGAGATTTAAAAGATTTTAGAAACCTTCTGATACATGAATATTTTGGAGTTGATAGCCAAATAGTTTGGAATACAGTTCAAAATGACTTACCACTTTTAAAAGAAGTCGTACAAGAGATGATAGCAAACAACTAACTTTAAATATGCGCAAATTTGCAGATGAGTTCATAGCTAAAAACAAAAAAGAGACTAAGTTTTAAACACTCAAAAACCACAACTTTAAAAAGAATTTGCTCTAGCTATATACATTTACTTTTTATTCAGCTACACTTCTGCCAATAAAAGATGATTCGAATTACATCTTTAGTCTGCTTGTGCATTGATGACCTAGTTAACAGTATAATCCGCCTAAAAGAAAAACTTCATATTAGATTTTAGACCACCCCAGCAATGAGGTGTATTCACACATAAAGGTATTACAATGGCAGCATTAGTAAACGGAACTGTTAAATGGTTCAACGGCGAAAAAGGTTTCGGATTTATCGAACAAGAAAATGGCGGTAAGGATGTATTCGTACACTTTCGTCAAATCAACAGCACTGGCTACGGTCGTGTTTCACTAGACGAAGGTCAGAAGGTAACTTTTGAAATCGGTCAAGGTGAAAAAGGTCCTCAAGCAGAGAACGTAACAGCTCTCTAAGACTTTCTTCGAGCGGATTTATCCGCTCACCCTCTATATTTTTCCCAACTTTTTCCCGACAAACCAACTTACAAAAACTTTACTTGCAAATTTCTACATGTTAAAAAACAAGACGCTTCTTTAGCGCCCTATTTTAGTTTAGAAAAGCCCTCACTCAGTGCAATAGAAACTTTTTTAGTTGCATTTTTAACTATGGTTTTATTATCACCCTCAACATCAGACTTTGTTTTTACACCCAAATATTTTGACTTATCGATTGAGAGTTCGCTTTTTGCGTTTGCAGCAACCTTGTTTCCGTTGTTTCCTGCAGCAAGTGAGATAGCCATGGTTAAGTGTTCAGTCTCGCTCTTTTTAAATATATTCTTCTCAACAACCTCTTTTTCCTGAGAAAGTATCACTTTTGCATCTAACATGTAGTCGTTTTTTGACTCAAGTGATGCTTTTGTCATCTTTGCGGTAGAGACCACAAAACAGTTTGTCTCATTTAAAGCAGTAATCAGTGAAGATTTAATCTCCTCAGCGGGGATATTAAACGTCTGTGAGTTGTTTTGGACATTTATATCATTCATATAAAGCGTGGCCATCGGATTTGCACACAAACCTACATTCTCAATACGCAAAACACCCTTTTTATCAACACATCCCGAAAAAATCAGAAGAAGCAAAGCAGCAGATAGAATTTTTTTCATTTTTAAACCCTCGTTTTTTGATCCGAAAGTATAACATAATAGATACTCAAACATTTTATTTCAGCGATAACTAAGAAAATTGATAGGATGATACACTACTAATTAAACAAGGATGTAGAAAATGAATATAATCAATATCTCAAAACAAAAAATTTTCGACGCTAAAGGTCAGCTATATGCTTACGGACTTGTTTTTATGGACAGCTCAAACAACGAAACAAACATATCAAACAGAGTAAGAGGCACGGCGCAGCTTATAATGAGCTCCATTACGAGCAAAGAGCTCGACAAACTCCTCGGCACCAAGACGATGGCGCTGATAAACATAGATGAAGATGCCATGCTTAAAGGGATTTTGGACGTTTTAGACAAAGACAGATTTATTTTAAACATACTTAATGATATTGATTTGAATGAAAACATAATCTCAAAAATCGTGCAGTACAAGAAGAGAGGCTTTAAATTTTCTCTTGAAAATTTCGACTCAAGCGCGCCTATGCTCTCAAAATTTAACAGGATATTTAATTTTATAGACATTATAAAAATGGACGTTGTCCTCTCTGAGCCGGAAAATCTCGAAAAGGTTATGGCGAAATTCAAGGGCGGAAGAATCAAACTGCTTGCCCAAAACATAGAGATAAAAGAGGATTATAAAAAATATCTCGACATGGGATTTGACTATTTTCAGGGTTTTTTTCTTGACAAGCCGGAAACTATGGAGATAGTCGGTTCAAAAGAGCCTGCGCAATTTATAATTCTTCAGTTAATCAAAGTCATAAAAGACAACAACAGCACGGAACAGCTTGAGTTTTTCATAAAAAAACAGCCCGATTTGTCATACAGACTTGTGCAGTTTTTCAACAACTCCAAAAAATTCAGCGTTAAAATCGAATCTCTGACTCAGGTAATAACACTTTTGGGAAGAGACAAACTCCTTAGATGGCTGCTTGTTTATCTCTACTCGGAAACCTCAAAAAATCCTGCTTCAAAAAGCATCTTGGCCCTTGCCATAAAACGAGCGGAGAGGATGGAGGCAGAAGCAGAGCCCAGACAAAAAGACAAAGCTTACTTGGCGGGTATGTTCTCGATGCTAAGCTCTATTTTTGAAACGGATATCAAAGAGCTTATGGACCATATTCAGATGGACAGCGACATCACCTCATTGGTGCTTGAAAAAAAGGGAGTTTTTGCTCCAAGTCTTATGAGAGCCGAAAAAGCGGAAAAAGACTATCTCAGAAAGATGATGCTGGAAAATTTTGAAAAACTCCACACAAACGACTTGATATATACGCTCGAATACGGTGGGGTTGAGATAGACAAAAGTCAGCTCTAAGAGGATGTTAATGATAAGGTATGTCTTGCTAGAGGTAAACTATATTCTACAAGGCATACATTTGCTACATTGATGCCAAAAGAAAATAAGGCTAATTAGCCCTTAAATACGGGTTTAAAATGAGGTAGGCACAACGTAAGCCGAGTTTTGTTTTGATAGCATTAATCTACATTACTATTTACATAGTAACTCTAGCGAAACAGTAGCATAAGCAGCTCTGCGGTGTTTATACCGCAGAGCTACCCTTAAGACGCTGACCACCTGTTTCTTGCTGCCATGTTGGGTTTACAAGCTCTCTATATTGCTATAAAGACTG
>JAUPLZ010000256.1 GCA_030836705.1 Campylobacterota bacterium | reverse complement strand
AAAACCTTGTCAAAACGCCGTATTTTAGAGATTTATCTCAATATTGCGGAGTGGGGAGACGGGATTTTCGGTATAGAGGCTGCCGCGCGTCACCACTATGGTAAAAGTGCCAAAAACCTAACTGCCCTTGAGGCATCAAGACTTGCATCAGTTCTTCCAAATCCCATTATATACGACCCTAACGGCAATCAAAAATATGTAAAAAATCGTGCCAATGTAATTTATAAAACTATGGAAAAAAGAGGGGCGATTCAGTCTGTTTATCAAGAGGTAATGACTCCTAAAAAAGAGGAAGAGGCGGTTGTAGCAGAGACAACAGAGGAAAATAGCTCAATTGAGCCAAGTGAGCAAAGCGGTGAATCACAAACGGGCGAAGAACAACCCGCCGATAATAATTTAACTATCTGAAAATATTTTTAACAGATGTTTTTACTATACTATTGTTTAACAGCTTGACGCAAACACTCACAAAACGCCAATCTCAAATCATAGACCTGCGTTATCAATGTGCGCGGGATGGGGTATACGGTAGACAAGCCGTAGTTTTGTAATGCGTTATTGACTTGTGCGCACAATGTGTGTTAAAATGCAGATATATTATTAACAAAGGAGTTATTATGAGTGCAGCTGCACATAAAATAAGAACAAATGTCTATCTTGACTCGGATATCAAAAATAAAGCACAAGAGATATTAAGTCAGTACGGAATTGGGCTAAGCGATGCGTTCAATATATTTTTAGCTCAAACGGTATTTGAAAAAGGGATTCCTTTTGATATCAAGATACCAAATGAAGCGACAAAGCAAACAATTCAAGATGCAAGAAAAGGCATCAATATGAGCAGAATATCGTTAGAAGATTTGAAAAAGCAAAGCGATGCTTGACCTTAGTGTTCATAAAATATTTTCAAAAGATTTAAAAAAAGTACAGCTAAATCCGACAAATACGGCAAAGCTTTTTATGTTTATATCGCTACTCTTAAACGAAGAAGAGCTGCCTGCAGAAGCTAGAGATCACAGACTCTCTGGAGAGTGGATGGACACAAAAGAGTTTCATATAAGCGGTGATTTGCTAGTTATATATAGAGTTAATTTAGACTCCTTGGAATTACTAAGATTAGGCACCCATTCTCAGTTGTTTAAATAAGATACAAAAAAGTGAAATCATTTCACTTCTGGCTTAGTTTATATTTTCAAGATTTTAGATTATTGAATATGCTTTTATCGTTTTTATAGACGTAACTAAAAAAACTAAAGGACACTGAAAAGTTCCAAAATCTACGAGTTATGGAACTCACCCCATATCCTGTTAATCTCTAATAATTTACGTGTTTTCGTTATAATGTTACTTAAACAAATAGCTATATATAAAGGCTTACAAATATTGAAATCTCATGAACTAGCACAGGCAAAAGCCAAAAAAGAAATAAATAAAAGTATCAATTCAATCAAAACTCTTTGTAAAGATCTTACAAGTTTTGGAGAATTATCTTTTTATATTTACTATTTACACTTAACAAGAATTTTAAAACACTCACATGATGATTCACTAGTCCATATGTCTAGTAATAGTTTTGATGATGTTTGTAAATATCTAATTGGCTGTATTATAAGTTACGGAAAAATTGATGAACATAAATCAGTTAATATTGACCTTACTACTTACCTAACGAAGTTGGCTTTACATATCAATTCAAATTATGAAGCAATTTCTTTTCTATCGTTATTTGACAATATCACCTTGTATGGCAAAAGAAATCAATATGTTCGAATTGATATGTCTGAAAACCTTCATGATTCAAAGAAAAAACATTTCTTTGAATACTCACATAGAGCTCAAAAATATATACATAATGAAAAAATGGATATGAAAGATCATAATGAATTTCTGAGTCTATTTCGAACTAAATTTATTCCATATGATGATCTCATTCGGAAAGAATTTGGAGCTAATGTAGATGCGATTGTTTGTATAGTTGATAAATTGCTAAACACAATCATTGCTAAATTAGAGGTATCAACTACTAAATGCCAAAAATTTGAAGATGGAAAAATTGATGTGCAATCTAGTATTACAATGTACACGACAATCAGCAGTTTTATTTTTAGTAAAGAGTTGCTGATTGAGCTCATTGATCTGGAAGGAATCAAGCTGCTTGAAAAATTCACATTCAATAAAAATGATTTCGATATACATCAACTAGGCTATCACCTTGTGTTAAGACAACCACTCATTAAAATAAAGACAGAATATATAATTAGTCCACAGTTACTATTAGATAGTTTATTGGTCAATTTCCACTATTCTTTATTAGAGTCCAAAGCCGTAAAACACGAATATAAAAAGCGCTCTTCTGATTTTTTTCTAAATGAAATTGCAAATATTGCTGTCAAACATGGATATAAAGAGCTTACAAGAGAATTGGAACTTTATAATGGAAAAAAACAACTTGGTGATATAGATTTACTTTTATACAATGAAAAAAGTGATCAATATATTTTAGTGGAAGCGAAAAATCATTCTTTACCATTAGATGTCTATTATGGAGACATGTTAGCTACCGACAAGCATTTAAAATATTTACAGTCTCATTGGGAGGATAAGGTCAGTAAACGTTTTCAGCATTT
>JAUPLZ010000255.1 GCA_030836705.1 Campylobacterota bacterium | reverse complement strand
TATATAAGAAACAGATTAAATACAGTAACTTCAAATATTGCATTTGGGCTTATTTTGGTAACCCTTTGTATGTATCTACTGATAAACAAAAGAATATCGTTTGTTGTCTCTCTTGGGATTCCGACCTCGTTTATAATCGGAGTTATTTTTTTTCATTTTTCCGGTTACTCTATAAACATGATAAGTCTCTTGGGTGCACTTATAGCGCTTGGGGTTATAGTCGATGATGCCATAATAATCGCAGAAAATATCCAAAGGCATATAGAAGAGGGGTATCCTCCCAAAGAGGCTGCGCTAATTGGGACAAAAGAGGTTGCGATCCCAGTCATTGCAGCATCTATCACTACTGTTTTTGCTTTTATGCCGATGCTTATTTTATCGGGCGAAATGGGTTCTTTTATCAAAATTATCCCTATCGCGATTTCCGTTCTTATTCTTGCATCGCTTATTGAATCATTTATTTTTCTTCCGCTTCACTCGCAGCATATCTTAAGCGCAAAAGACAAGGAGTTGGATTGGCAAAAAGCCACCGATTTTTACAAAAAAATCCTCAAATATCTCTTGCATTTTAGAAAAAGCTCTTTGCTGTTTTTTGTTATTGTGACGCCGTTTCTAATTTTTTTGGGTTTTAAAAACATAAAATTTCAATTCTTCCCGCAATTTGACGGGGTTCAGCTTTATGTATCCGGAAAGCTTGATGTCAATACAAAAGTCGAAGAGACCTTTTTAGTAGCTAGAGAGATAGAGAAAAAAATATTGGATAAAAAAGATGAGCTTTTTATAGATTCGGTCTCGGCGGTAAGCGGTTTTCGCATGGACGCAACTGGAATGGGCGAGAGCGCGCCGTATCTTATGTATATGTTTTTGGATTTAAAAAAAGAAAAAGAGGATAATTTCGTAGATAAATACATCACTCCTTATCTATCTTTTGATTACGATGAAGAAGATAGAGTAAGAGAGTTAAAGTCATATGAGATAGAAGAAAAAGTAAGAGAACTTCTAAGCGGCATTGATAAAGAATATGGCTTCGTTGAGTTTGAGATTAAAGGGCAAAAAGCCGGAGTTGTAAAAACTGACATAGAGATTCAATTTTTGTCAAACAACGACCAAAAACTTCTTCAAACACTTAAACTCTTAAAAGAAGAACTAGCAAAAATCAACGGTGTTTACGACATACTAGATGACGCGAAAGAAGGGATAAGCGAAATAAAACTCAAAATCAATCCATACGGCGAAATGCTTGGAATAAGCGAAACCGCTCTTGCGTCTCAATTAAGCAGCTACTATCTAGAAAATTCAAAGGCAAAATCATTTGATAATGCAGGAATCGTGGAGATAATAATAAGCGAATTAAACATAGACAAGCTTAACGAGCTTAAAAATTTTCAAATAACACTGCCTTCAGGCGGACAAAAAATTGCTATTTCCAATGTGGTGGATTTTATTGAAATAAAAAATTTTGAGAAAATAAATAAAGAAGGCGGCAAAAAGCGAAAAGCAGTCTACGCCAATGTTGATCCAAAAATTATAACGGCAAGCGAAGTTATGGAACGGATAGAACCACTACTAAAGCAAATCACGCAAGATAGTGAAATAGAGCTGGTGATAAAAGGCGAAGCGGAAAAAAACAAACAACTTGCCATAGAAATGGGAATGGCAACTATAGTGGCAATCTTGCTTATGTTTATGACCCTTCTTATCATGTTTGATTCGTTTAGATATACCCTTATGATTTTATCGGTTATACCGCTTTCGCTTTTAGGAATGCTAGCGGGACACTATATAATGGGAATGAATCTTACTATGCCTTCAATCATCGGCGCGCTCGGACTTGCGGGAGTTGTAATAAACGACGGGATTATCATGCTTGATTTTATACGAAACGCAAAAACTCACAGCGAGCTTCTTTTAAGAGCCGCCCTTAGAGTAAGACCAATTTTTCTAACATCCATCACAACACTAATCGGACTTGCGACTTTGATATTTTTTCCGTCAGGTCAGGCAAAAATATTACAACCGATAGCCATATCACTTGGTTTTGGGCTTTTTTGGGGTACACTTTTAAATCTATTATACTTGCCGGTTTTATATGCGATAATAAATAAAATAAAGGAAAAGAATTGAAGCAGATTATTTCGCTCTTGTTTTTATTTTCAGTAGTTTTTGGCGGAAGCTACTATGCAAAAATAGAACCTATTTACAAATACACGATAGCCTCAAGTGCCGCAGGAGAAATTAAGCATGCAAACGAATCCCAAGAGGGCAAAATAGCAAAAGATGAGATAATAAAAATTGATGACGAGCTTGATAGGGCTAATTATGAGCTTTTAAAAGTTGTTTATGAAAATCTAAAAGCCATTTATGAGTCAAAGTTATCTATTTATGAAAAAATAGAAGCAATGACCACAAAATCTCAAATTGAAAAAGAGAACGAAAAAATAACGATGCTTACAGCCAAAAACAATATGCTAAACGCCAAATTGCAACTAGAGGAATTAGAAGATAGACTGCTTAAAAAAACCATAAGGAATGATGGATTATATATATACAAAATTTTTGTTAAAGAGGGCGATTTTGTGAACCTTGGCGCAAAACTGGTTGAGCTTCACGATGTGAGTGCCAGCAGACTTGTCATATATGTCGACAAGGATGACATCGACAACATCAAAAAAAAGAAAATCCTTGTAAACGGCAAGCCGAATCTTTATAAAATAGACAAAGCATTTATGGTTGCAGACAGTGAATTTATTTCAAATTACAGAGTAGAGCTAGTCGGACCAGCTGTAAAAAAATTCTCTGAAATTGCGGTTATAGAAATCTTAAAAGAAGGAAAATAATGAACTTAGAGCAAATCGATAAAGAGTATGTACTTCACACATATAATAGAAATTATGTAAATTTTACAAGAGGCGAAAATGCAACTCTTTTTGATGAAAACGGAAAGAACTATATTGATTTTAGCTCAGGCATAGGCGTTGTAAGTTGCGGTCACGGAAATCCAAGAATTGCGGAAGCTATAAGCAAACAGGCAAAATCAATTTTGCATATTTCAAATCTTTTTTTGATAGAGCCGCAAGCAAAGCTTGCAAAAAAAATAGTCGAACTTAGCGGTTATGATATGAGATGTTTTTTTGCAAACAGCGGCGCGGAGGCAAACGAAGGCGCTATAAAAATAGCAAGAAAGTTTGGCGAAATTGACGGGGAGCCAAAAAGATATAAGATTATTACACTAGAAAACTCATTTCACGGCAGAACAATAACGGCTCTAAAAGCAACCGGACAGGAGAAAATGCATGCATATTTTGGACCGTTTCCGGATGGATTTGTTCATGCAAAAACAGTAGATGATGTTCTTTCGCTAATTGACGACCATACAGTTGCAGTAATGGTTGAGCTTGTTCAAGGAGAAGGCGGCGTAACACCTCTTGATGTGCAAAAAGTACAAAAGTTGGCGCAAGAGCTTAAAAAATTAAATATCTTGCTTATTATCGACGAGGTTCAAACAGGTGTTTATAGAACCGGTGAATTTTTAACCTCTAATCTTTATGGCATTACACCTGATGTTGTTACCTTGGCAAAAGGTCTTGGCGGCGGCGTGCCTATCGGATGTGTTATGACTACTTTAAAGGATATTTTCAAAGCCGGAGATCACGGCTCTACTTTTGGAGGAAACTATCTGGTAACGACAGCGGGATTAGAAGCTCTTGATATTTTAACAGAGGAGTACGAATCAGGCGTGCTTGGCAAAACAATGATCTACTTTCAAGAAAAACTAAAAGAGATAGCGAGTAGTTACGAAAATCTATTTCATAAAGAACTAGGCGTTGGAATGATGAGGGCTTTGGAGCTAAAAGATAGTGCGAATTTACCGGTAATTATAAAAAAATCATTTGAAAGCGGCTTGATAGTTTTAAGAGCCGGAACTGACAGAATACGATTTTTGCCTCCTTTGACTATTTCAAAAGAGGAAATCGATGAGGGCTTTAAAAGGTTAAAAGATGCGCTTAATACTCTTTAGTATTGCGCTTCCTCTATTTTTGTTCTCTTTTGACGATACGGCTATTTTGTCAAAAGAGGCAAATACGATATTAGAGCTAAAGGCAAAAAAAAATAAAGAAGATAGCGATAAGCTAAAAAACAGCTGGCTAGATCCCCTATTTTTCACTGCTAGCTACTCAAAAACAGGAGTTGATACGCCTCAGGAGTCTACGACTACTTCGTATAGATTAAGTTTTTCACAAGATATTTTTAGAAGCGGCGGAATTTACTATGCTATAAAATATGCCGATGCTGCCGAAAAACTTCAAAATACGACTTTGGAGCTAGAAAAAAAATCTCTGCTTTTAAACGCTTATCAAATACTTTTTCAAATAAAAAAAACCGATCTCGCAATAAAAAAACAACTGCTTGATATCGATAGCGCAAAACTAGATATAAAAAAGAAAGAAGAGCAGTTTTTAAACGGTCTGCTTGATATAAGCTTTTTAAATAATGCAATAATTACTCACAATAAACTAGAAAACGCTCTAGCGGAGCTTAATAGTTCAAAAGACGAGCTTCTTAAGCAGTTTTCAAATATAAGCGATTTGAATCCTTATGAGATTGCATTGATAGAATTTGTTCCGCTTAATCTTGAAGAGTTTAAAAATAAAAATATCAACTTGCAACAAAAAAAAGATGAAATTGATACAAAAAGATATACCAAAAATCTAACAACTGCGAACTATCTGCCAAAAATCACAATAGATGCAAGCTATGCAATAGAAGATAAAGAGTCAAGCTTTCAAATGTTAAGCAATAATGAGCCATATTACAACTACGGCATCAAACTTACAGTACCGCTTAATTTTAATACTTTTAACGATATAGAATCATCCAAACTAGCATATTTGATAAGCCAATCAGAGCTAGATACAAAAACAAAAGAAGAAGAAAATTTCTATAAAACAATAGAAAAAAATAGAGAATCGATAAAAATCAAAAATACTCTTGCGCAAAACGATTTGAAATTATACGAAAAACTACTCTTCCAAGCAAAAGAACAACAACAGGCAGGACTTATTACAGAAGATGATGTAAAAATTATCCAAAATTCAAAAGAATCATCAAAAATAGATATAGAAATTTTTGCTATCGACGATAGCCTTGAGCTTCTAAAACTATACTCAAAAGTAGCAAAATGAAATTTGCGGATTATTTTAATGAATGGCTGTATGCCGATGACGGCTATTATGCAAACTACAAAGCAATTGGAAAAGAGGGTGATTTTTATACCTCTGTTTCGGCTTCTAAATTTTTTGGCGGCTCAATCGCCAACTACATCATAAAAAGAATCGATGCAAACAAAATAGACAAAGACTCTTATATTGTAGAAATTGGTGCACACAAAGGATATTTGCTAGCGGATATTATTCAATTTATATACACTCTTAGACCCGAGCTTTTAAAAACGCTCAAATTTGCTATCGTTGAGAGATATGATTCGCTTAAAAAAATTCAAAAAGAGTATTTAAAAAACTGCTTTCAAGATGCGGTCAACATTGAGCATTTTAGCGATCTAAGCGAGATATCAAAAAAATGCGGCTTTATAGTAGCAAATGAAATTTTTGATGCATTTCCCTGTACATTGGTTTATAAAGGCAAAGAAGCAATTATCAAAAATCACACCGTATTGTGGGAAGACGAACTATCTTTATATGCAAAAAATATATCTGATAGATACAGCATAGAAAAGGGTGAGGTATCATTAGGATTTGAAATATTCGCAAAAACAATGTATAACTCGTTTGAAAAGATAGAGTTTTTAACTTTTGATTACGGCGATATATATCCAAGAAACGATTTTTCGATAAGAGTTTATAAAAATCACCAAGTCTTTCCGTTTTTTGAAGCCGACTTGGGTGAGTTGTTTAAAAAAAGTGATATAACTTATGATGTTAACTTTAGACATCTGATTGACGCATTCGAAGAAACTGGTTTTAAAAATGAAAAATATTCAACTCAATTAGTAGCGCTTAGCGAGTTTGGGATTGCGGATTTGCTTGAGATTCTAGCCAAAAACACAGAATACAACCAATATCTAAAAGAGGTTGGAAAAGTAAAAACCCTGCTAAATCCAGCCTTTTTCGGCGAAAGATTTAAGATGGCTACTTTTACCAAAAATATCTCTTAGCGTCTATTTTCTCTTATATGACAAGCTTTTGTATCTCTTGCCATATTTTCCCAAATTTTGTCAAGAGAAGAGGATATATGCTGAATAACATAGCTCTTTTTTGTCTTCTTATCCATTTTATTCAGCTCTTTATTATAAAATGGTTTATTTATAAACTCCACTATATCTCTTAATAGCCATGTATCTGCTTTGTCTGATGTAGACGGAACTGATATAGCACTAGTTAGCGTCTCTCTTTCAACTTCAGCAGAAGATAAAAAAACCTTATTATACTTTCTCTCAAGATATATTGTAAGATCTCGATCCAAACTTGCTTTGCTCATCATAATAAAAATCCTCACATTAATCTCGTAATCTAGAAGCTAATTATAATAGAATTTCAAATTTTTTCAAGAGTTTTTTGATTTTTTTGCAATTCTAAAACCGAATATAGTTTTTTTTATATACAATATCACATCAAAAAAGGATAGAAAAATGAACTACTGCAACGATATAAAAGCATACTTTAGAAGAGAAGAGAGATATGAAGGTTTGCAACTTGTTTACGGCGTAAAAAGTGAATTAAAAGATGTTATATTAAATGTTGTAGAAGAGACAAAAAAAGAGACTGGTTTAATTCCTATGATTTTTGGCAACATATCAAAAGATCATCCGGAAAAAGAAGCTATATATTTAGAATTTAACGATAGTTATGACAGAGAAGGTGATGAGTTTTTTGAAACAGTTTTAAAAAAACTAGGTATAGAAAAGTGTAGTTAATAAAACCGCTGATAGCTTAGTCAGCGGTTTGTAAAAGTATCAGTATTTAACTGTTAGCTTATGCTCTTTTATTTTATTTATGAGACTTGTTATAAACGAGATTTTTTTCTCTTCATCTACTATTGACTTTGTTGCCTTTAGATTAAACTGCTCCATTTTTTTGTCAAGATAGCTTGTATTTAGTTTTCCTTCTATAAAGTCTTTATCTTTTACTATTTCTCTATGAAGAGAGAGATTCGTGATAACACCGTCGATATAAAACTCATCCAGCGCTCTTGAAGCTTTTTTTACAGCACCCTCCCAATCAAGCGCCCAAACGATAAGTTTTCCAACCATTGAATCGTAATTTGGCGGGATTTTATATCCGGCATAGGCACTTGAGTCAAGCCTCACTCCAGGACCACCGGGAGTAATATAGTTTGTGATAGTCCCGATTGACGGCATAAAGTTGTTTTGAGGGTTTTCCGCATTGATTCTAAACTCAATAGCGTATCCGCGGAATTTTATCTCCTCTTGCAGGTACTTTAGCTTATCACCCTCTGCAATCTCTATCATTCTTTGGATAATGTCCACTCCTGAGATGATTTCAGTTACGGGATGCTCAACTTGAACTCTTGTATTCATCTCTATAAAATAGATATTATCATTTTCATCAAGCAGATACTCCACCGTTCCGACGCTCTCATAGCCTAGTTTCATCATCGCTTTTGTAGAGATTCTGTAAAGCTCTTTTCTAGCTTCAGGATTTAACCTTGGAGATGGAGCGATTTCGATAACTTTTTGGTGGCGTCTCTGGATAGAACAGTCCCTCTCTCCTAAATGCACAACATTGCCATATTTATCAGCAACTACTTGGATCTCAATATGGCGAGGATTTTCTACATATTTTTCGATGAAAACATCCCCTTTTCCGAAATATTTTTTTGCTTCATTTGTAGCAGAATCAAACATCTCATCAAAAAGTTTTGCGCTCTTTACGATTCTCATACCTCTTCCGCCGCCGCCAAACGCCGCTTTGATGATAACCGGAAAACCGATTTTTGCAGCGATTTTTGCGCCCTCTGTTTTATCGATTATGGGCTCATCCGTACCTTCTAAAACAGGCACGCCAATATTGCGCATTGCCACTTTTGAAGCCATTTTATCGCCAAAAAGTGCGATATGCTCAGGTTTTGGACCGATAAAAATGAGACCTCTCTCTCCGCATGCCGCCGCAAACTCAGCATTTTCGGACAAAAAGCCGTATCCTGGATGGATAGCGTCACAGCCGGCTTTGAGTGCGAGAGTGATGATGCGGTCATAATCAAGATATGCTTGAAGTGCATCACCCATAATCGGGTAGCACTCATCAGCTTTTCTCACCCAGATTCCCTCAATATCCACCTCGGAAAAAATAGCTACACTTTTTATATCCAACTCTTTACATGCTCTAATAATCCTTAGGGCAATTTCGCCTCTATTTGCAACTAGTATTTTAGAAATCTTTTTCATCTTATTTATCCTCCTGATAAATTATGGCGAAATTCTATAATCTAAAAAAAATAAATTCTTCACATTTTATGCTTATAAAATTATCTGTTTTTGCTAAATAAAATATCTTTTTTTGTATCAAAAATATAAATATTTTGCTACAATTTTGTTCATGAAAAAAGCAACCCTTCAAAAAAGAGTGCAAATCGCCAACGACATAATGAATTATGTCTATACACATAACGAAATAGAAATCAATATTGACGAACTAAGTATCGATTTAAGCATCTCTAAATTTCAAATGCATAGAATTTAAAAAAAAATATTCGGAAAAAATAAATATGAGAGCATAAAAACCATCAGGCTTCAAAAAGCATAGAACGGAAGAGCAC
>JAUPLZ010000254.1 GCA_030836705.1 Campylobacterota bacterium | reverse complement strand
AGCAGTAAAAGCAGTAGGTGCGGTTGAGGGTATAAAAGTTTACTCTTTAAAAGATGTTACGCCTTTGCCTCACAATGGTTGCAGACCTAGAAAAAAACGAAGAATATAAAAAGGTAGTAACATCTTTTAAAGAGTAAACTTTTATACCCTCAACCGCACCTACTGCTTTTACTGCTGTTTCTCTTCCGGAACCAGGTCCTTGAACTCTAATTCCAACCTCTTTTATCCCTTGCTCTTTCGCTTTTGCCAAACAATTCTCTACTGTTTGCTGTGCAGCATAAGGAGTTGATTTTTTACTTCCCTTAAAACCTAAAGCACCAGAGCTTGACCAGCAAATCACATTACCAATTTCATCAGTAACAGTTATGATGGTATTGTTAAACGACGCAGCAATGTGCACCATTCCACGAGCAATATTTTTCTTAACTACTTTTTTCTTAACTTTTCTCTTAGCCATTTTATTCCTTATTTAGCCGCAGCGCCAACAGTTTTTTTCTTCCCTTTTCTTGTTCTTGCGTTCGTTTTAGTTTTTTGACCGCGAACAGGAAGACCTTTTCTGTGTCTAATTCCTCTATAGTTACCAAGATCCATTAAGCTTTTAATATCCATAGCAACTTGTCTTCTTAAATCACCCTCTATTACATAATTGCGAAGCTCTTTAGTAATCGCCGCAACATCATCCTCTGTAAGCTCATTTACTCTTTTATCCAAAGAAATGCCTACACTATTTAGGATTTTTACTGATGTAGTATGACCAATTCCATACACATAAGTAAGGGCAAACTCCATTCTTTTTTTACTAGGTAAATCAACACCAGCTATACGCGCCATACTTATCCTTGTCTTTGTTTGTGTTTTGGTGTAGAACAGATAACTCTAACTGTCCCCTTGCGTTTGATAATTTTGCAACTATCACACATCTTCTTTACGCTTGAACGCACTTTCATTTTTTCTCCTAACTAACCACTAAATAAAATTCGTAATTGTAACGAAAAAAAGATAAAAATTTACTTATATCTGTAAATTATTCTACCTTTATCAAGACTATATGGAGTCAACTCAATTCTCACCTTGTCGCCCGGAAGAATTCTAATGTAATTCATCCTCATCTTCCCAGCAATATGGCATAAAACTATATGCTTATTTTCGAGCTCAACTCTAAAAGTTGCATTCGGTAAGGCTTCCGAAACAACGCCGTCAATCTCAATAACATCATCTTTAGCCAATCTTCCTCCCTTTATATAGATAAAATCTCAACTTTATCATCAAGCACAACAATAGTATGCTCAAAATGACTCCCATCAAGACCATCAACACTAACAACAGACCACTTATCATCCAAAAGCTTGGATTCCCCGCTTGTTTGACAAACCATTGGTTCAATGCAAAAAACCATACCTTTTTTAATTTTAGGTCCTTGATTTGCCTTGCCTTCTACATAATTTAGTATTGAAGGCTCCTCGTGTGGCTTTCTGCCAATTCCGTGACCACAGTAGCCTTTTAAAGGAACATATCCTCTTTTTTTAATAGAGTTCTCAAGAACAGCGCTAAGCTCTTTAAATCTCATGCCCTGCTCAATTGCATCTATTGCTTCAAAAAGCGTCTCTCTTGCACAATCTATTAATTTTTGTTTTTTTTCTGATATTTTTCCAACGCCAACAGTAAAAGCAGCATCGCCATACCAGCCGTTAAGCTCAACTCCTACATCCACGCCAATAATATCACCCTCATTTAATTTTATATTATTTGGAACGCCATGAATTATCACATTATTGACAGAAGAGCATATGGAACTTGGAAAATTATATAAACCCTTAAATGATGGTCTAGCATTGTAAGATCTAATAAAATCATCAGCAATTAAATCAAGCTCGTTAGTTGTAACACCAGGCTTAATATATGATTTTACTTTCTCTAAAGCCAAAGCAACAATGTGGTTGGCTTTCGCCAACTCACTAATTTCGTCACTTTTTCTAATAGATATAGCCATTTAATTATAAGCCAACAGCACCGAGAGTGTTATATTTTTCCATATAAACTTGAGCTTCTATCTTTCTCATAGTATCTAACGCAACTTGAACTACAATCAAAACAGCCGTTCCTCCAAAATAAAAAGGAACACCCATACCCTTTACTAGCACCCAAGGAATTGTAGAAATAAGACCTAGGTATATAGCCCCTGTAAAAGTAAGTCTACTTGCAATTTCATTTAAGAATAAAGCCGAGCTTTCACCTGGTCTTACTCCCGGTATAAAACCGCCCTGTCTTTTTAAATTATCTGATATATCTTTCGCACTAAAAACAATTGATGCATAAAAATATGAAAAGAAAACCACAAATATAAACATTAAAAAATTAAACAAATATCCATTTGGGCTTAGATAATCATTAATTTTTAAAATAATAGGATTTGTACTTGCTTGCAAAATTGTTACTGGAAACATCAATATCGCAGAAGCAAAAATAGGCGGAATAACACCGCTTAGATTTATCTTTATCGGTATGTAGTTCATAACTCTCTTGCTTCTATTTTCCATCATAACTTTTCTTGAATATGATATTGGAATTCTTCTCTCAGCAAGCTCGACATAAATTATTACACCAACAGTAGCTATGATTATTAATAATATTGCCAATACAACAAGAAAATTTATCTCACCGCTATTAATCAAACCAAATGTTCCACCGATAGCAGATGGTATTCCAGAGACTATTCCAGCAAATATCAGCAAGCTTATACCGTTACCGATGCCTTTTTGTGTAATCTGCTCGCCAATCCACATAAGAATCATTGTGCCAGCTAGCATTGAAGCAGTAGCAACTGCTACAAAAGTATCAATATCTAACAATATAGCACTTCTACCATCATTTCCGCTTAGACTTTGAAGACCAAAAGATACGCCCACAGCTTGTACTACGGTAATTCCTATAGTCATATAACGAATTATTTGCATATATTTAGTCATTCCGCCTCGCTCTTTCTTGAGCTTACCAAGCTCAGGAAATGTTGCGGCTAGAAGCTCCATTATAATAGAAGCTGTTATGTATGGCATAATCCCAAGAGAAATTATACTAAGTCGCTCAACGGCATTCCCGCTAAACATATTAAAAAGACCAAGAGCGTTATTTGCATTGCTATCAAAAAAACTCTTTACAACATCAATATCCACCCCAGGAACTGTTACATATGCAAGTATTCGATATGCGAACAAGAATCCTAAAGTAATTAATATCTTATTTAATAATGATTTACTCATTTACTTGCCAGAAAATGTAATATTTTCGTCTTTTATATTCCCAGCTAATTCTTTGGCACTTGCGCCAATAAGCTTTATTTTCTGTGCACTATTTTTAACTATACCTGATTCAATAAGGGCTGCAACAGTAATCTCTTTTAACTCTTTAACAGCTAAAACCTTATCTACATTTATAGCAATTGGTTTTTCAATCTTGCTTGTAAAACCAACCTTTGGAAGTCTTCTGTGCAGTGGTTGTTGTCCACCCTCAAAGCCTCTTTTTTCATTATAACCTTTTCTTGCTCTTTGTCCCTTGTTACCTTTTCCTGCAGTCTTGCCGGTTCCGCTGCCTTGTCCTCTTCCTAATCTTTTTTTAGAATGAGTGCTTCCGCAAGCTGGTGAAAGATTTGTTAAACTCATCTCTTCTCCTTATTTTTTAAGCATGCCAAGTGCTTTTACTGTAGCACGAACGACATTTGCAGGATTGTTTGATCTTAATGACTTAGTAAGAATATCTTTAACTCCAGCAAGCTCAAGAACAGGACGAGTAGCTCCTCCGGCTATAACACCAGTACCCTCACTCGCAGGCTTTAGTAAAATAATGCTCGAGTTAAACTTAGCTTGCACATCATGAGTTATAGTAGAACCCTTAAGTTCAACATATATCATGTTTTTAAAGGCATCGTCAACAGCTTTCTTAACTGCATCTGGAATCTCTTTTGCTTTACCAATTCCAAAACCAATATTTCCTTTTTTGTCGCCAACTACAACCAAAGTAGAAAATCTAAACCTTCTACCGCCTTTAACTACCTTTGTGACCCTTCCGATGTTAACAATCGTTTCCTCGAAATCTTCTCTGTTGTATTTTCTCATAATCGACCCTAAAACTCTATTGAATTATTTCTAAGCTCATCAGCAAAAGACGCCACTACGCCATGATAACCATATCCATTATTGTCAAAAACAATCTTACTGATCTTTTTATCTTTTAATGACGCCGCAAAAGCGACTGCAAGTTTTTTTGCATCTTCTCTATTGGCTTTTAGTTCCATCTTTGCACCATCACACGCTGCCAATGTTCTTCCACTTACATCATCAATGGCTTGTGCATAGAAATACTTATTTGAACGAAAAACAGATACTCTTGGTCTTTCGGCACAACCACTAACTTTTGCTCTAATTCGCTTCTTTCTTTTTAAGCGTGTAGCAATTTTTTTCTTAAGTACATTTGCATTCATTATCGACTACCCTTATTTACCAGTTTTTCCAGCTTTTCTGATAATTGTCTCATCAGAATACTTAATACCCTTGCCCTTATAAGGCTCAGGCGGCTTAAATCCTCTTATTTCTGCAGCAACTTGTCCAACTTGTTGTTTATCTATACCTTTAATAATGATATCCCCATTCTTTTCAACAGTAATATCTATATCATTTGGGATATTATAATTAATTGGATGCGAATAACCAAGTTGCATAGTTAAAACTCTTCCATTTAGAGCAGATCTATAACCAACGCCAGTAACTTGCAGTGTTTTTGTAAAACCTTTTTCAAGCCCTACTACAACATTTTTTGCTAGTGCTCTATATGTACCCCAAAAAGCGCTACTTCCCTTTGAATCATCAATTCTCTCAAAAACTATACTGTTATCCACTACAGAAATCTTAACTCTATTTTGAGTATCAATCTCTCTACTTGCAGCTGAGTTTTTTATTTTAAGAACAGAACCATTAACAGAAGCTTCTATTACTTTTGGTAATACAATAGGACTTTTTCCAATTCTTGACATATTTATATCCTTACCAAATTGTACACAGAACTTCACCACCTACACCTTGGTGATGCGCTTCATCATTACTTAAAACACCTTTTGATGTTGTAATGATAATTGTTCCGTATCCATTTTTAAATTGTTTTATTTCACTCGCTGGCTTATAAACTCTTCTTCCAGATTTTGAAATTCTCTTAATTTCATTAATAACCGGCTTGTTGTTTTCATACTTCAAATTAACTTGAATATTTTTCTTACCAGCCTCTTCAACTACATGATAACTATCAATATAGCCTTTTTCTTTAAATATCTTTAATATAGCTTCAACTATTTTAGCGTAAACCAAAGTAGCAGTATCACGCTTACGCATATTCGCATTTCTTATTCTTGTTAAAGCATCTGCAATAATATCATTCATCATATTTCCCTTACCAACTTGCTTTTTTAACGCCAGGAATTAAGCCTTCATTTGCCATCTTCCTAAAGCATACACGACAAATACCAAAATCTTTATATACAGAGTGCGGTCTTCCACAAATCTGACATCTTGTGTATTTTCTAACACTAAATTTCGGCTCACGCTTCGCTTTTGCAATCATAGATTTTTTTGCCATTACGCACCCTTCTTTGTAAATGGAAATCCAAATGCCTCTAAAAGCGCTAGCGCT
The DNA here is from genome assembly GCA_030836705.1 of Campylobacterota bacterium. GTDB lineage: Bacteria > Campylobacterota > Campylobacteria > Campylobacterales > SZUA-545 > JAUPLZ01. Next base: position 7,636 of record JAUPLZ010000254.1, on the reverse strand, counting down.
TCAGAATCGCTATTTGTAGTAGTTACAACCGTAATATTCATACCATGAACTTTAATAATATCGTCATAGTTTACTTCAGGAAACATCAATTGCTCGTCAAGACCAAAGTTGTAATTGCCTCTTCCGTCAAAACCTTTTCTTGGAAAACCTCTAAAGTCTTTCATTCTAGGCGTAGCAATAGATATAAATTTTTCCAAAAAATTATACATACTGTTGCCTCTAAGAGTAACTCTAATTCCAGACGGCATTCCCTCTCTTACTTTAAAGCCAGCAACAGATTTCTTTGCGTTTGTAATAACCGCTTTTTGACCAGCTATCAAAGAAATTGTATCAGCCATATTTTGCATAAGCTTAGAATCTTTGTTTGCTTCTCCAGCACCGACACTGATTGTAATTTTATCAAGCACAGGAACACACATAATATTAGCTATATTCAACTCTTTTTGTAGCTTAGCCTTGATCTCTTCATTATATCTTTTCTTTAGACCCAACATACTAATTAACCTTCAATTTTTTGTACATTAGAGATATCGATAGGCATTTCTTTTTTTTTGAATCCGCCCTCTTTATTCTCTTCGGTAGGCTTTACTGTTTTTTTAGCTAATTTGCAACCAGAAACAAGAACAGCATTTTTCTTAGGAAGAACTTGTAAAACCTCTCCCTCTTTGCCTTTATCATCTCCAGCAATAACTTTTACTTTATCGCCTTTTTTAATTTTAAGTTTAGTTGCCATTATAAAACCTCCGGAGCTAGTGAAACAATTTTCATAAAATTCGCATAACGAACTTCTCTTCCAACTGGTCCAAAAATACGAGTACCTACTGGCTCTCGCTTTGCGTCAATAATTACAGCAGCATTTTCATCAAATCTAATTAAAGATCCATTATCTCTTTGAACCTCTTTCTTAGTTCTTACAACTACGGCTTTTACTACTTGCCCTTTCTTAACCTTTCCATTTGGAACAGCTTTTTTTACTGAAGCAACAATAACATCGCCTAAAGAAGCATATCTTCTCTTGCTTCCGCCAAGAACTTTAATACACATAATCTCTTTTGCACCGCTATTATCAGCAACGCTTAGTCTTGTAAAACTTTGAATCATATGATCACCTCTGCATGCTCAACAGATTTAACACGAAACGACTTGTTTTTAGATAAAGGTCTGCACTCAACCGCTATAACCAAATCCCCTACTTTTGCTTCATTGCTTTCATCATGAATAAGGTAACTTTTAAATTTCTTTACTGTTTTATGGTATTTTGGATGTAACACTTTTCTTTCAACAAGAATTCTTACAGTCTTGTCGCCAGATATGCTAACAACCTTACCTTGAATCTCACGCTTGTGAGTCATTGGACACCCCTTTTTGAATTAATTGCGGTCAAAATACGAGCTATGTCTTTTCTTGTTTCGTGCAATTCATTTGTATTTTTAAGCTGCATTGTCTTTTGTTTTGCTTTTAAAGTAAATAGAGAAACTTTCTTCTCTTTTAATTCTTTTTGTAGCTCAACAATATCTTTCTGTGCTAAATCAGTATACTTCATTTTCGCTCTCTATTGTCATAATTTTTGTTTTAAAAGGGAGCTTATGAGCAGCACGCATAAGCGCTACTTTAGCAAGCTCATCTGGCACGCCAGCCATTTCAAAAAGAATTCTTCCTGGTTGAATATTCATTACCCATTCCTCAACTGAACCCTTACCTTTACCCATCCTTGTTTCAAGAGGCTTAGCAGTCAACGGCTTATCAGGAAAAACTCTAATCCACACTTTACCTTGTCGCTTAATATGACGAGTCATGGCAACACGCGCAGATTCAATTTGTCTAGAATTAATTCTGCCAGCTTCAATTGCCTTAAGCGCTATAGTTCCAAATGATATAGAGTTACCACGGAAACTTTTACCGCGATTTCTCCCTTTCATCATTTTTTTAAATTTAGTTCTTTTTGGCATCAACATTAGTTTTGTCCTCTTCTTCCTCTAGGCTTCTTAGATGGCTTCTTTTCAGTTGTTTCAACATCACCGCTGTCTAGTGCCTTCTTATGCAGAACCTCGCCCTTAAAGATCCATGTTTTTACACCGATAACACCATATGTTGTATGAGCTTCGGCAAATCCATAGTCTATTTTGGCTCTTAAAGTATGCAAAGGAACTCTACCTTCAAGATACCATTCAGTTCTTGCCATTTCAGCACCGCCCAAACGACCTGAAACTTGAACCTTAATCCCTTTAGCTCCAGATTTTAAAGCGCCTTGTATAACTTTTTTCATAGCTCTTCTAAAAGCTACTCTTTTCTCAAGCTGAGTTGCAACATTTTCAGCTGCCAACTGTGCAGAAGTTTGTGGGCGTCTCTCTTCTTTGATGTTTATAATTACATCTTTTTTAACTAGCGTAGACACATCTGATTTTAACTTCTCGATCTCGCTACCTTTTTTTCCAATAATAATACCCGGTCTTGCAGCAACAAGTGTAACTTTTACTTTTTTTGCAGTTCTTTCGATTATTATATCATTGATACCGCCATAATAAAGCTTCTTCTTCAGGAAAGCTCTAACAGTATAATCTTCCACTACATTCGTAGCAGCACTATCTTTTTTTGGAAACCATCTAGACTTCCAATTTTGATTAATACCTAGTCTAAGACCTATAGGATTTACTTTTTGACCCATTATTTACCACCTTCACTTGCTCTACTTACTTCAACCAAAACATGAGATGTTGGCTTTCTTATTGGAGTAGCACGACCACGAGCTCTTGGTAAAAAACGCTTTAATATTGACGCTTTATCAACTCTGCATGAAGTAATAACAGCTTCGCTAGCCTCCAAACCAGAATTAGCAACCGCAGAAGTTATAACTTTTGCAATAACAGTAGCCGCTTTATTTGGCATAAACTCCAGAGCCGCAAGAGCTTGCTGGGCATTCATACCCTGAACTTCTCTTGCAACCAATCTCGCCTTAATAGGAGAAAGTCTAATAAATTTTAAAATTGCTCTACTCATATTATTTGCCTATCTTTTTTTGAACACTACCCTTGTGTCCTTTGAAAGTTCTTGTAGGTGCAAATTCACCCAGTTTATAACCAATATGGTTTTCAGATATATGAACGCTCACAAAATCTCTACCATTATGTACAAGAAAATTAAGCCCGACCATATCCGGCATAATTGTGCTTCTTCTTGACCATGTTTTAATTGGCTTATTGCTTTTTTCAGCTTTTGCTTTTATCGCCTTTTTCATCAAATGATCGTCAACGAAAGGACCTTTTTTTAATGATCTAGCCATGATTATCTACCACCCTTTCTTCTGCTAATAATGTACTTATTAGAAGCTTTACTTTTCTTTCTTGTCTTAAGACCTTTAGCTTTTTGTCCCCAAGGAGAAACAGGGTGTCTAGAACCATTTGTTTTTCCTTCACCACCACCGTGTGGATGGTCAATAGGGTTCATAGCAGAACCTCTTGTTTGAGGTCTAATACCCATATGTCTTGCTCTGCCGGCTTTACCAATGTTTACATTTATAACAAGCTCATTTCCAACAGTTCCGACGGTAGCCATACAGACATCCAGTATGTATCTCATCTCACCGCTTGGAAGTCTTACGATTGCATACTTGCCTTCTCGACCCATAAGTTGAGCATATCCGCCGGCACTTCTTGCTATCTGTCCACCTTTTCCCGGTTTCATTTCGATATTATGAATAATAGTACCCACCGGTATACTCTTTAACGGCATAGCATTTCCGACAACAATATCCAAACCAGCCTCAGCAGATGCAACTTTCGCACCTACAGTCAAACCGATTGGTTGGATAATATATCTCTTGTCACCGTCAACATAATTAATCAGCGCAATTCTACAATTTCTGTATGGATCATACTCAATAGCAGCTACAGTACCTTCGATACCGAATTTATTTCTTTTGAAGTCAATAACACGATAGCTTTTTTTAGCACCAGCTTCTTTATGTCTAGAAGTAATTCTTCCGTTATTATTTCTTCCGGCATTTCTTCTAAGTTTCTTTACAAGACCTCTAACTGAAGGTTTTGATGTGATGTCATCACTAGAGACACCACTCATAAATCTTCTGCTAGGGGTATATGGTTTATATGTTTTAATTGCCATTTTATCTCCTATACCGCAAGGCTTTCAATTTGTGCACCCTCAGGAAGAGCTACATAAAACTTTTTAAAATTATCTCTTCTGCCAGAGATTCCTTTAAACTTTTTAGTTTTACCAGTCATTCTTAGTGAATTAACTTTTAAAGGGTTTATTCCAAAATACTCTTTAAAAACCTCTTTTAAACCATTTTTTGTCATTTTTGGTGAAGTCTGGACAACTATTACACCGTTTTCTTGCAAATCTATTGATTTCTCAGTATAGAGGATTGCTTTAATATCTGTAATATCTGCCATCTTAACTCTCTTTCGTTAATTTCTCAAAAACATCACGATGCATTAATACTGATTTATAAGTACTTACAATATAAGCATCAATTTCATTTTCTTCTATTAAATATGCGTTTTTAATATTTCTAAATGCAAGAAAAGTTTTCACTTCCGCATCATTTGCAAAATTCATATTTCTATTTACAACTAAAACATCTCTTTGTGCTAATTTATTTAGCATTTCACTAGCATCTTTTGTCTTTCCAGAAGCTACCGTCATATCATCAACAATAAACAATCTGCCGTTTTTAGCTTTTTCATTCAAGGCATACTTAAGCGCAAGAACAACTTGTTTTTTGTTAATTTTTTGAGTGTAGTTTTTATTATTGCTTGGACCATGAGCAACACCACCGCCTACAAACACAGGAGATGTTATCGAACCAGCACGAGCTCTACCGCCACCTTTTTGAGCCCAAGGCTTTTTGCCTCCGCCCTTTACATCAGATCTTGTTTTAACATTGGCACTATTTGATCTAATACCAGCAAGATATGCTTTGGCATATAGATAAAGATTGTGTGAATTAATCTCATTAAAAAAAGCAGGAAGTGCCATCTCCGCTTTTTTATTCATTTTTTGGTCTAGTACAATAGCAGCGCTCATGAAACAACCTTTACTCTAGCTAGTGAACCATTTGCGCCCGGAACACAGCCCTTTAATACTATAACATTGCTATTTGAATCAAAAGAAACTACACTGTTTTTTACAGTTACTTGCGTATTTCCGTAATGTCCAGGCATTTTCTTGCCCTTTTGAACACGACCTGGGAATTCGCGATTACCGATTGAACCCGTAGATCTATGAAATCTACTACCGTGAGCGCCCGGACCGCCTTGGAAATTATGTCTTTTTATAACACCGCTAAATCCTCTACCTTTTGTGTTAAGAGATACTTTTACCGTAGCCCCTTGAGATATAGAACTTAAATCCAAATTGCCGACTTGCGCACCACTTATATCAAGCGTTACAAATTTATTAAATTCCTTTGATAAATTGTACTTTTTTTGCTGACCTTCAATCGATTTATTAATGCTTTTGCCTGAATTATATGCCGCAATAGCCTTATCTTCCAAAGCTTCAACAATTTTCATGTCTTTTACTTTAAGAAGAGTAACCGCTACAGACTCATCACCAATTGTGCGGCTCATTCCAATTTTTTCTGCCAAAAATTCCATACTACTTACCTTTGTTTATCATTGATCTAACTTCAACATCAACTTCTGGAGCTAAATCAATTTTCATAAGTAAATCAACAGTTTCGCTTGTAGCAGAAACTATATCAATCATTCTAGTATGCACTCTTATTTCAAACTGCTCTCTAGAGTCTTTGTTAACATGTGGAGATCTTAAAACCGTATATCGTTTGATCTTAGTAGGAAGAGGCATAGGCCCAACCAACTCAGCACCAGAACGCTTTACCGCATCAAGAATTGCACCAACAGACTTGTCAAGCACTCTATGATCATAAGCTCTTAGCTTAAGTCTTATTTTTTCCATATTTATGGTTCCCTTTATATGATAATACCCGTTTAAATGTGAAATACTACCAAAGTCGACTTGTTTTGTCAATCTTTTTATGACGAAAATATTGAATTTGTTCTATTTTTATTTCCTTTTAATAAGGAAGCCAATAAAATTATGGATACAAAAACAATGGAATAAAATAGTGAAAGAGTTAGAAAATTTATACGCATTTGAGTTAAAAAAAATTCCGTTTATCGAGAGAAAAACATTAATAGAAAATGAAAACACTCTAATAACAGGTCCTGCGAAATCCGGAAAAACTTTTGTTTTATTCAACTACATTTTGCAAAATAAGAAAAAAAAATATCTTTATATTGATTTAAAAGATTTAAGGGTTGATAAATTTTCATTAAATGCAATAGAAGCTTTTATAAATGCAAACGGGATTTCAATGCTGGCTATTGATAATTGGGACGGCGTTGATTATGCCCAAAATTTAAATATACAAAAAATCTACATATCAAAAAGATACTATCCGATAAAAAATTTTAAACATGTGCGTTTAAATACTCTGGATTTTGAAGAGTATATGCTTTTTGAAAACAATCCTAGCTCCTTAATAACTCACACTTTTAATAACTATATGAAATTTGGAACTATTCCTCACATTACTCAATCAACTCCGGAGCTTAAATATCTAAATATTCAAAATATGCTAAATGAAATATTTGATAGTGAGACAAAAAAGGAAATTTTTATTTTTGCGCTAAAATATATCGGCTACGCGTTTTCTTTGCATCAAATATTTCAGTTATTAAAAAAAAGAATAAAACTCTCAAAAGATAAATTCTATATATATATAAACGAGCTAATTGAAGAATCTATGATTTTTTTGATACCAAAATTCAACCAGCCAAATGCGCCTAAAAAAATTTATGCTTATGATTTTGCGCTAAGAGACGGCGTTACTTTTGAGAAAAAATTTACAAGCATATATGAAAACATGATTTTAAAAGAACTGCTAAAGCTAGAAAAAGAGATATTTTATTTTGCTTTAATAGACTTTTATATACCTGATGAATCACTGGCTATAATGGCAATGCCGTTTGCATCAAAAGATAGTATAAAAAACACTCTATCGCAAATTTCTCTGGAAATTGGCATAAAAAAGATTGAAATTATCACTATGGGTTTTGAAGATGATTATTCGTATAACGGAATTCAAGTTGAAATTATTCCGTATTGGACATGGGCGCTAAAAGACGAGAAATAAGCTTTTTATGATATCCAATTCTCAATCAATAAATTTTCAACTCTTTTAAATTCTTTCGTATTATTTGTTACCAATGTAGCATCCAGTGATTTTGTATGAGCCGCAATAAGCAAATCATTTGAACCAATTATTTCACCTTTTAACTCTAGTTGATATCTAATACTACCGTACTCAAACGCAGATTTTTCATCAAAAGAATATCTTTCAAGAGGCAACAAAAATTCATTAATTAACGCCTCCAATTTTACATTCCCTTTTTTCCGTATGCCATAATATAATTCGGCAATAGTTATAGATGATATCCCTACTATATGATTATTTGACACCTCTTCAAATTTATCAACAATCTTAAAATCTCTATTTCTTATAATATATGAAATTATATTTGTATCAAGAATGTAAATCAAAAAATCTCCTTTTTCAAAACAAATCTCTTGTTTGAATAGCCAATTGATTTCT
>JAUPLZ010000253.1 GCA_030836705.1 Campylobacterota bacterium | reverse complement strand
GGTATCGAGTTTGACATCTTTTTTGATAGGCATATCTGCATAAAGCGCCAAGGTGTTACGAGATTTGTCAAAAGAAGCCTTCGCTATCACAAGCTCTTCTTTGGCAAGATGGTAGGCAGCTTTAAACCGAGCCATGTCAGCCTTTGTTTTAAGGCCTTGCTTATGAAATCCCAGCGCTTGCCTATAAAGTGCTTCTTTGGCTTTTGCATCTTTGTGCCGGACTTCAATGGCTTCACGCTGGAGCACCATGAGGGCATAGAGGGATTTGATTTTGTATGCCATGACCGCTTTGGCATCTTCTAAAGAAAGTCCTGCGATCTGTTGTTCTATCTCAGAGGCTTCCGTGAGGGAAGTTGTTTTTGAAAAGTCCCAAATTTTCTGTTTCAGTATCGCGCTGATAGACCAGCCGTCATCATTGACGGTGTCAAATTGCCCGGATTGCTGTAAGACGTAAGTGCGCTGCGGGTTGTATTCGCCCAGCAGGGTGATCTGGGGCAGGTAATCCGAGCGCGATACGGTGTAGCTCTCCTCGCTTTGTGCAACTTTGAGCATAAAAATTTTGATATCAGGATGGTGTATCAATGTTTGTTCTACACATTCTTGCATGCTAAGGGTTTGTGCCGTCAAAGAGAGCGTGAACAAAACAAAGAACAGCAGCTTTTTCATGATAGCCTTTTTTCGTAAATTTTTATTGAATTGATTATATAACATAGATATGAATCAAATCTGAATTCAAATAGAGCTTATGCAGTATTTTTTGTTTCAAGCCGGAAGAAGCGGATCAAAGAAGAGTTATATTGTTTTTACCCCTCGCTCGCTTCCACATAGACTGTAGAAGCGAGGGGGATTTTATCCAATGAAACGAAAAAGTAAGGTTTGGTTTATGTTTAGTTATGTTATATTGTCTAGAAGTATTTAAAAATTTTGGATAAACTTCCGTAATTTTAAAAAGGAGGCATCAAGTGGTAATCAACATAAAAAAAGAAACCGGCGGTTTTGAGTTTGTTGGTTCAAGAGGTGCTGGAGAGATCATAAGAAAGCTTATGAAAAAAGAGCTTGACAAAGGGAATAGCGTAACGCTTGATTTTGGTGGAGTGGAACAGGTTACGCAATCCTTTATAGATGAGTTTTTCGGAATTTTTATAAGGGCTTTCGGTATAGAGTATATCAGGGGCAAAGTAAGACTTGTGAATGAGACTCAAGGCATAAAAGACACGATAAACTTTGTTATAAAGTACTCCAAAGAGAGGTCTGCTTAAAAGTAGTCCTCATCTTCATCGTTTATAATCTCACTCCATAAATAATTTCTTTTAAAATGATCCATGTCGTAGTTTATATTTGCTTCGTCAAATTCAAATGCTACGACAACACCCCTCCAATGATTGTCTAGCTTTTTAGATTGTAAAGAGCCGTTTTCATATCTGAGCAAAGTATCGTTTGAGATGATTACAAATCTCCCTCCCGTCATTTTTAAGATCTCAAACATTGCGTATAGTCCAAAGCCTGCATTTTTTTCATGTCCGTACATTTTTTGGAGGGTTGCGGTAACACCTTTTTCCAAAGCTTTATAAATAGCCTCCTCCTCGGTCTCTACACTGAATTTTAGTTTTAAATTACTGAGAAAACCGACGCCCCTGTCCGCTACGGCAAATTGTATTTTTTTGTTTATAGGATAGTATTGAGCCATTACATATCCACCGACTTCAGAGTGGGCATGGTCTGCTACATTGTTCATAAGCTCTATAAAAAGGTATTGCAGATAATCTTTTAAATCTTTTGTGTCATCAGAAGAGAGTTTGGTAAAATTTTTTGACATAATTTCTGCTAAATGACTTGAAATTTTGTCTAGACCGTTTCTGTTGTGCACCTTTTCTATAGGAGTATATGTTTTATTTTGCTTGTAATCTCGCTTGATCATATTTTTTAAATAGCCTGAATCTGTAAAAATATCAATATTTTTATTGTTTTGGTAAGCCCTAACCATCGTGATAAAAATAGGTTCTACCCAACCAATATCATTAAATATGTCGTTTTTAGAAGCAAACATGCAAAGATAATCTTCAATGTTTGACATGTTGATATTGTTTTTCATTTGCTTATTTTCCTTGTTTTTTAGGATGCAATATAATTTTATCAACTTTTCTCATAGTATATGAAAAAATATGGCAGATTGAAATGTTTGTATGTCAGTATGCATTCCTCCGGAGACCGCGGGAACGAGGGAAACTTAAAAATGATATATACTATCATAATCATAAATTTTTAAGTTTCTATTGGATATGATTTCATTAGTAATCGATAACGAATATCATTACAGTTAAAGGATTTGCTTGGAACAGTTAAAATATGCAGTCGATTACGGCACGCTGGGGATACTTTTTTGCATGAGTGTCTTGGTCTTTGGATTTGCAATGGAGCGGTGGAGATTTTTTAGAAATATTGACTTTGACAGTTATGAGAGTAAAAATCAGATAGAAAGAGCAACAACAAAAAATCTCACCATCATCTCGCTTATCAGTTCAAACGCCCCTTATGTAGGGCTTCTGGGTACAGTCGGCGGGATAATGGCGGTCTTTTATGAGATCGGTATGAGCGGAGGGGCGCTAGATACTTCTAAGGTGATCGTCGGCCTTGCGCTGGCCCTAAAAGTCACTGCCGCAGGCCTTTTGGTGGCGATCC
>JAUPLZ010000252.1 GCA_030836705.1 Campylobacterota bacterium | reverse complement strand
TCGCCTATCTAGTAAGAAGAACTAAAGCACATGCGAAAAGTGCCAAATGGCTAGACTATCGGCTCGCTAGATTCTTTATTAATAAAAACCTAGGTGGCTAGTTCGTCAGTGCCCAAAAACTTGACAATTAATAAAAAATTAACTAACATTACACAGTTGCTTTGGCAGCAAGCTTTTCTAATTGGCGCCATTTGGCGTTTCTTCAAAATATAAAACTCATAGAGGGCAATACCATCGAAAATATAAAAGAAAACAATAAAAATACAAAAAAACAAAGAACCCATGTCCCAGTTTCTGGTTATACGATAGAAGAACTTCAAAAAAAACATTTAAAAGAATTGCTTGAGTTAGGCGATGAGCTTGAGATTGAAAACGCAAATGATTTAACAAGACAAGAGTTGATGTTTGAGATATTAAAATCTCAAGTTAATCAAGGTGGTTTCATTTTATTTACAGGTATTCTTGAAATAAAACCTGATGGTTATGGTTTTTTAAGAGCACTGGACTCAAATTTTTCAAATACTAAAAATGATGCTTATATTTCAAATACTCAAATAAAAAGATTTGGCTTAAGAACCGGCGATGTTGTTACTGGACAAGTAAGACCTCCAAAAGAGCAAGAGTAGTATTGTTCCGTTTTGAAAATAGAAGCTATAAATGATCAACCAATTGAAAAGTCAAAAAGCAGACCTCTTTTTGAAAATCTTACCCCGCTTTATGCTCAGCAACCTTTTAAATTAGAGTATGACCCAATGAAGCTAACCGGAAGACTTGTAGATCTTTTTACTCCTATTGGAAAAGGTCAAAGAGGGCTAATTGTGGCGCCTCCAAGGAGCGGAAAGACAGAAATATTAAAACAGTTAGCTCATGGTATAGAAAAAAATCATCCAGAAACTGAATTGATTGTGCTTTTGGTTGATGAGAGACCAGAAGAAGTTACTGATATGCAAAGATGCGTAAAAGGCGAGGTTTATAGTTCTACTTTTGATATGCCTGCTTCTAATCATGTAAGAGTTGCTGAATTGGTAATAGAAAAAGCAAAAAGAAGCGTTGAAATGGGAAGAGATGTTGTTGTTTTGCTTGATTCGATTACAAGGCTTGCAAGGGCATATAATACAGTGACGCCTTCAAGCGGCAAAGTATTAAGTGGCGGTGTTGATGCAAATGCTCTACATAAACCAAAAAGGTTTTTTGGCGCAGCAAGAAATATTGAAGACGGCGGGAGCTTGACTATAATAGCCACTGCGCTTATTGAAACTGGCTCAAAAATGGATGAAGTAATTTTTGAAGAATTTAAGGGTACTGGAAATATGGAGATAGTTCTAAGTCGTGATATTTCAAATAAAAGAATCTATCCGGCTATTGATATTGTTAAGTCCGCAACAAGAAAAGAAGAACTACTTCTTAATACTGATACTCTTCAAAGGGTGTGGGCACTTAGAAATATGATGTCGCAAGCGCAAGATGAGATAAACGAACTTAAATTTTTATACTCGAAGATGCAAAAAACTGAGTCAAATGAAAAGTTTCTTGCAATGATGAATGAGTGATTTTTTAATTCAAGCAAGGAAGAGCATGGAAAAACTAAATGTAAATAAGCATATAAAAAAAGCTTCGTCTTATACTGTTGCAGGCGCACTTGGTTTGGTTGTTATGGGGTTTCTTTTAGGATGCGAACACAAAGAGCAAGCAGAGCAAAGTTCAATACCTGCAGATATTAAGGAACAGGGTTATTTTATTGTTATTGAAGAGGTTGGTGTCGATAAGTATAAGGTTGTCGAGCAGTATCAGACACCAGGAGCTACAAGAGCTATTTTAAAAAAAATGGATGGGAGTGAAGAGCTTTTAAGTGAAGAGAGATTAAAAGAACTTTCTGCTGCTGAAGCAAAAAAAGTAGAAGAAGGGACATCGAAGCTAACGCAACCGGATGACAGCAGTGTTAGCAGCGGCGGTATGAGCCTTGGTGAGACTATTTTGGCGTCAGCCGCTGGAGCCATTATTGGATCTTGGCTAGGAAACAAGCTGTTCAATAATCCAAACTATCAACAGAGAGCAAACAATACACCAAGTACTATGAGTCCAAAATCACCAGCAAAACCAACAGCTTCAAATGCCGCAACATCTTCCGATAGAAAAACAGGATTTATGCAAAAGTCTTCAAGTTCCTCTGCAAATACTGGGTTTAGTGGCTAATGATAAAACCAATTATTGTTAAAAATGTCAGCAAAGAATTGATGAATGAAATAGGGTTTAATTGGCATACCGATAGTGATGGCAGTAATTATATTTCAAATGAATTAGTAAGTATAAGCAAGGACGAGGCTGAGGCATTTTATGAGGCTGGAAATGAGCTTTATGAAATGTTTATAAGAGCCGGTGATTATGTTATTGAAAACAACTTGCTGTTTGATATTGGAATCCCTTTTAATATGATTGATATCATAAAAAAAAGCTGGGAAAATAAAGTCCATTGGCATATTTATGGCAGATTTGATTTAGCAGGTGGCATTGACGGCAAACAGATAAAACTCATAGAATTTAATGCGGATACTCCAACGGCTGTTCTTGAAACATCTGTTGTGCAGTGGGCTATGTTAAAGCAAAATAATATGAATGAAGATTCTCAATATAATGATCTTTATGAAGGTTTAAAGGAAAGTTTTAAAAGAGTTGTTACGCTGGATGAAGATACTAAACTTTTCTCAAAATATTATGATGGATGGAAGATACTGTTTTCAAGTACAAGAGATAATCAAGAAGAAGAGATGACTGTAAAGTTTTTGAAAACATGCGCAGAAGATGCTGGTTTTGCGACAGGTTTTTGTTATCTCGATGAAGTGCAGTTTGATGAAAAAGAGGGGATATTTTCTCCAGATGGCATAAATTATGAGTATTGGTTTAAGCTTTTTCCGTGGGAAGATATAGCGCTTGAAGATGAATTACCACTAATATTAAAAGAGATTGTCGAAAACCAAAAAGCTATTATTTTAAATCCAGCATATGTTCTCATGTTTCAATCAAAAGGTTTTTTAAAAATTCTTTATGATCTTTTTCCAAACTCTCCATATCTTTTAAAGTGCGACACCAAGCCGCTTGATGGTATTAAATATGTAGAAAAGAAATTTTTTGGCAGAGAAGGTGCAAATGTGACTATTTTTGAAAAAGACGGCACTATTGTTGAAAAAACAAATGGTGAGTATGAAAATTATAATAGTATTTTTCAAGAGTATGTCGAGTTTCCTAAAAATGAAAAAGGTGAGTTTTATCAAGCAGGATTATTTTATTGTTTTGAGCCAGTGGCATTAGGTTTTAGAAAAGGCGGTTTGATAATCAATAATCAAGCCAAGTTTGTTGGACATATAATGGCTGATTAGTGCAAATTATAAATATTATAAAAGACAGAATTGAAGAGATAAATAAAATTGTTATCTCTTTGGTTGAAAATCAGACTATCTCTCTTACTGAAAAAAATAAACTTATGAAGCCATTGATTGATGAAAAGAAGGTTTTGGAACAAACTCTTTCAAAGCTTCAAGAGATAAAAAATACAAATTATTCAGGTAAGTGTACTAAATAAAGTTGATATGATTAATATCAACTTAGTATAAAATGTGCTAAAATTCGCAAAAAAATTATAAGGCGTCACTAGTGGAAGATTTTGATTATTACGAAATACTTGAGGTTGCCAAAACTGCATCGGCAGATGAGATAAAAAAAGCGTATAGAAAAATGGCTATGAAGTATCACCCTGATAAAAATCAAGGCGATACCGAAGCTGAGAATATGTTCAAGAAAGTAAATGAAGCATATCAAGTCTTGAGCGATGAAGCAAAGCGTTCTAATTATGATAGATATGGCAAAGCCGGTCTTGGCGGCGGTTCTCAAGGTGCTGGATTCGGCGGTTTTGAAGATTTTTCTGATATTTTTGATTCGTTTTTTGGCGGCGGACAAAGAGCTTCAAGAAGAGAGCCAAGAGAAAATCTTGATGTAGCAGCAGAAGTGCATATCGAATTTTTAGAGGCTATTTTTGGTTGCAAAAAAGAGATTAAGTACAGATATGACAAGCAGTGTACGGTTTGCGATGGAACTGGAAGTAAAACCGGAAAGAGAGAGAGTTGTCCTGCATGTCACGGAAAAGGACAAATCTATCAAAAACAGGGTTTTATGACATTTTCGCAAACATGCCATGTTTGTAGGGGTGCTGGAAGTATTATAAAGGACAAGTGTCAAAAATGCTCCGGAATAGGGAAGGAACAAGTTGATGAGAAGTTTTCTATTGATATTCCAGAGGGTATTGATGATGGGAATCGCTTAAGGGTTGCAGGCAAGGGAAGTGTTGGCAAAAGTGGCAACAGGGGTGATTTGTATGTAATAGTTAGAGTCAAAGAAGATAGGGTGTTTGTAAGACATGATGATGATATTTATGTAGAAGTGCCAGTGTTTTTTACGCTAGCTGCCCTTGGCGGTAAGATTACTATTCCTACAATAAGAGGCGAGCGAGAAATAGAGATAAAGTCTGGAGTCAAAGACAAAGAACATATAGTAATCAAAAACGAAGGTGTGTCAAATGTTCATTCTGGGGCAAGAGGAAACATGATAGTCCAAGTTAAAATTACATATCCAAAAAAAATGAATCAAGAGCAAGAAGAGCTTCTTAAAAAACTTCACGAAAGCTTTAGTCATAATCATGGAAACGAGCCTCATCATAATGTATTTGAGGGTGTATTTGAAAAAGTAAAAAGTTGGTTTAAAAACTAAACAATAAGAGGGATATCAAATGATATCCCTTGTTTTAAATAGCTACATTTTATATTTATGTTTTCCGATATTTCCTTGATTGCTTCATCATGTTTTTCTATAATTGCATCGCCTTTTATTGTCAACTCTAAAAGTCTATATTTTTTATCATCTATTTTTACAAATTCACCTATTTTTAGCTTTAATACAGTTGTAATAGTTGATGAGTTTGATAAAGACTCATATGTTTTTCTCAAAATTTTTGTAAATTCATTTTGAGAGAGTCTAAACTCAGGTATGGTTGGGTCAAATTCTTTTTTAAATAGTATTTCATTGTTGGCGGAAGCTAGAGATATGCAAAGATCTATAAGTATGTAAATATTTCCAATTTTATTGGATTTAATTTTTGATATTTGATTGCTTTCTGTTTGAGGGTTGTTATACAACTTGATGCCTATGTGCTTTTCATCGTTATAGCCAACCGTAATGGCATAAAAGTTAAATTTCTCGTAGCTTAAATTAATAAATGTTGTTTTGTAGCCAAATTCATGTGAAGCATTGGAGAGACACAGCTCGTAAAATACTTTTTTGTCAACATAACTCAGTAGCATTTCGGCAGAAGCGTTTGCGTACAATATATTGCCAGAATCAGAATAGAGAATAAAAGGATTATAATCACTTTCTATCCATCCTTTTTGATCAAAAACTGTCACTCTGTTTCCTTGATTTCTAATTCATTAATTTTTTTTCTAAGCGTATTGCGATTTAATCCTAGTGCATCCGATAGTTTGAGCTGTGAGCGGTATTTTTTGAGTCCCATTTCAATAAGTGGTTTTTCGTATAAATAAAGATGCTCTCTATAAATATTTATTCCATCTAGTCTTTTTTCAAGATAAGAGCTAATAAAGCTAAGCAGTTCACCTTCGGATATGTCATTTTTTATAAGTTGGATAAATACTGACTTTTTTAAAGAGTGACAATTTAAAGATAGATCAAACTCATCCTCTTTTAATTTAATGTCAGTCGAAGATATTAATGCTTCTTTGGCGTTTTCTAAAAACTTATTTGCAATTGGCATGATATCCTCTTTTCTTTTTGAGAGAGGTGTTAATTCTATTGTTATCCCAAAAAACCTATCAATTATTGATTCTTGTAACGGGTTTTTAGAAATTGCAACAATTTTTTTATTTGAAAAATCAAGTTTTGAATAGTCTGTTATTTTGTCGAAATTTTCTATTATCGCAGAGTCTGTTCTATCTAGTATGTAGTTTATATCATTTGAATTTTTTGCATCCAAAACAGGACAATCGTTTAGCATTTGCTTAGATAGCAATGACTTCCCGCTGCCGGCGGGACCTGTTATTAGAGCATTAATATTTATATTTTTAAAAAGGGTGGCAGTTTTTAGAACTTCTTTTGAAGATTTAGAAAAAGCAAGATAGCTTTCATTATTTTGCATTGTATGTTTTTACAAACTCAGCTATTATTTTTATGCCTTTTTTTATGGTTTCCATGTCTGTTGCATAGCTGAATCTAAAATAACCATCGCTTCCAAACCCAATTCCAGGAACAGTAGCTATTCCAGCCTCTTCGAGTAGCTTAAGGCAAAATTTCATAGAGTCTTGCTCTATTTTTTTTATATTTACAAACAAATAAAAAGCCCCATTTGAATTTGCAACAGAAAGCCCCTCAATTTCATTAAAAGCTTTTACGGCATATGTTTTTCTCTCTTCAAAAGCTTTTCTCATGTTCTCAATATCCGCATCAGCACTACCGTCTAGGGCGGTTATTGAGGCATATTGCGTTATGGAGTTTATATTTGATGTACTTTGGCTTTGAAGCTTTATAGCAGCTTTTACGACATCCATATTGTGAAACGCAAAATATCCCATTCTCCAACCGGTCATGGCTACTGATTTGCTTATTCCGTTAATAGTTATCGTTCGATTATACATATCTTCACTAACGCTTGCAAATGATGTGAATTTACAACCGTCATATACAAGTTTTTCATACATTTCATCACTAAAAACAAGAATATTTGTGCCTTTAAGAACTTCTGCTAGTGCAAGTATCTCGTCTTTTGTATAAACGCCACCTGTTGGGTTTGACGGGCTGTTTAAAACTATTATTTTTGTTTTTTTTGTAATTGCTTTTTTTAGTTGGCTAGGTGTTAATTTAAAACCGGTAGTTTCATCGGTTTGTACAAAAACCGGTTTGCCCTCATAATAATTAACCATTTCTGGATAGCTAACCCAAGCTGGATTTGGGATAATAACCTCGTCGCCGGCATTAAGAAGAATGGCAAAAAGAATAAACAAAGAGTGTTTTGCCCCATTGCTTATCACTATATTGTTTGGCGAGTAGTTAAGATTATTCTCTCTTTTTAGTTTGTCACTTATTGCTTTTTGAAGTTCAGGTATGCCAGCTACTGCCGTATATTTTGTTTTTCCTTCGTTTATGGCTTTAATTGCTGATTTTTTTATGACTTCAGGTGTATCAAAATCAGGCTCTCCAGCGGAAAAACTAAGTATGTCCTTGCCTTGGGCTTTTAACTCTCTAGCTTTTTGTGTCATTGCAATTGTAAGAGACTCTTCAATTCGACAAATTCTTTGTGATAACAAACTAATTCCTTCTTGAAATTTATTTTGTAATTTTCTCATGTTGTTGCTTAATAAACATATTGTTTTTGGCTCAATTTGGCAAATTTTTACTTTACATTAAGTTCTGTTTTGCATAAAATTTATATGATTTAAAAATTTTGATTGTACAAAAAAGTATGTAAAATGAAATAAGCGATTTTGTATGCTTATTTCATTACAGCTAAGAGATTAAAGTAGAGTTATTTTTGAGCTTTTTTGCACTCTCCAATTTTTATATTAGCCTTGTTGGCTTCTATGAATTTTTTCCCAATTCCTTTTACTATTTCAAGCTCGCCTATTTCCTTAAAACACTTTTTATTTCTGTGTTCAATAATAGCATTAGCTTTTGAATCTCCAATGCCCTTTAGCGCTAGAAGCTCACTTTTTGTAGCGTTGTTGATATCTACTACGCCAAAAAGAGATATAACAAAAAACAATAAAACCAATATATTCTTCATACTTTTCCTTTGTGTTTGAAATTAAATAATTCTAACAATATAAAAATTAAAAAATAATAAAATACAAAATGCATAGTATGAAAGCTATTGATTTTTGTAATTTATTAGGAAAAAGTAAAACCATGCAAAAAAATATAAACAACAACAAGCTATACATTATTTATGTATTTTTATTTGATTGTAGTAAAAAATAAAAATAGTCAAAAAAATGAAAAACTATTAGCTGGTTTTGTGTTTTTTATGGATAGTTTAAGCTTATCCATGTATAATTCCCCTCACAAAACAACGGAAGCTTTTGCTTCTTAAACCGAAAGTGTTTTTCGGATTGGTTTTGCATAAGTTCTTTGAAAACT
>JAUPLZ010000251.1 GCA_030836705.1 Campylobacterota bacterium | reverse complement strand
GCCCCACACGACAAGCCATCCTAAATGCTCTTTTATCATTTTTTGGATTATGTCTTTTACCATTAGCGGTGTGAGTTCGTCTAGTCTTGAAGTGACTATTTTGTCTATCTTTAAAAGCATTTCATGTTTTAATTCGCCTTTTGATAGGGCGTTTTTTAGAGTATTTTGAAAATTATCGCTTTTTGTGATTTCTACAAGAGAGGCTTTCATCTTTTTTTCAAAAGAATCTTTTAGCCCATCAAGAAGTGAAGCGCCTTTAAACATTGCCAGCATAGAGCCAAAGCTTGATTCCATTACTGCATTTTTTAGTGATTCAAAAGCCGGTGATATGTCAGTCTTGGCTATTATCGGCTCAAAATCAATAGACGGTTTTTCATAAGAAAAAAACCTCTCAAGATTTTCTTTTGTAAAAAATTGATTCATTATAAGCCCGTGAATTCCTAGCTTAAACTCTTCAAATCTATCCAATATAACTCCAGAACCGTATAAAAAAGGCACTTTTTCAAAAAGCATATGGATGGCAAGCCAGTTTGTAATGGCTCCTGAAAGTGCAAAAAGTCCGGCTGATAAAATTATATTTTTGTATGGCTCTGGCGTAAAAAACGAGATAAAAACCACAAAAACCGCTACAAGATTTGTAAGTAAACTTTTTGACATAATCAACCCTCTATTATTTTTATTAATTCTTCTTCGCTTAGGATTTTTACTCCTAAATCTCTTGCTTTTTCCAGCTTGCTTCCAGCTTCTGTGCCGGCTAGCAAAAAGTCTGTTTTTTTACTTATGCTGTTTGTAACTTTTGCGCCGTTTGATTCTAAAATCTCTTTGTATTCATCTCTTGGGCGGCTTAGCGTGCCTGTAATTACAAAAGTTTTACCGTTTATTTGTGAGCTTTTATTGATGGTTTTTATTATTGCTTTTGGATTTATGATTTCTAGAAGTTTTTTAATTTTTTGCTCGTTTACTCTTGAAAATTCCAAAACAGAATTTGCCATTTCTATGCCAAAGCCGTCGATTTCTATTAACTCGTCGTAAGAGGCGTTTAAAAAATCGTTTCCGAATTTTTCACATATTTTTTTGCTGGCAACTTCGCCTATATGCTCAATTCCAAGCGCATTTACAAATCTATGGCATTCGCAATTTTTTGAGTTTTCGATGGAGTCTAATATATTCTGAGCTTTTTTTTCTTTAAATCCCTCAAGCAATAAAAGGTCTGATTTGTTTAGAGCATAAAGATTTTCTATGGAGTTTATAATTTTTTGATTATAAAAACTCTCAACTATTTTATCGCCAAGTCCGTCTATGTTCATACATTTTTTGCTTGCAAAGTGGATTATGCTGTTTACTATTCTAGCAGGACATGAGAGATTTTGGCATTTTATAAGAGCGCCTTCGTCCAAAAGTTCGCTTTTGCATTCAGGACAATGAGTCGGTCTAGTCGGCTTAATGGCATCTTCTTTTCTAAACTCTTCTAAAACTTTTATGATTTTTGGTATCACATCGCCGGAGCGGATGATTATGACTTTGTCGTTTATTCTTATATCTTTTCTCTCAATCTCGTCAAAATTATGAAGAGTGGCTCTTTCGACTACAACCCCTTCTATATTCACGGGCTCTACTATCGCAACCGGTGTTATGACTCCCGTTCTGCCGACTTGAAGGATTATGTTTTTGATTTTTGTGCTCTTTTCTACGGCAGGAAATTTATAAGCGCACGCCCATCTTGGATTTTTTACCGTAAAGCCCAGCTCTTTTTGCAAAGGCATAGAATCTACTTTTATCACCATGCCATCAAGCATCATGGGAATAATTTCTCGCATCTGTTTTATTTCATTATACGCCTTTTCTATTTCACTGATATTTTTGCACAAAACAACATGCGGCGGATGATTAAAGCCAAGCGAGTAGACGTATTGCATAATTTCGTAGTTGCTTTTTATGTTTAAAGTGTGGTGCCCGATTCCCCACGGATAAAAAGCTAGTTTTCTTTTTGCCGTTATGCTTGAGTCAAGCTGTCTTAGGCTTCCTGCCGATGCATTTCTGGGGTTTGCAAAGAGCTGCTCGCCGTTTTTTAATCTCTCTTGGTTTATTTTTTCAAAATCATGTTTGGCTATTACAATTTCGCCTCTTATTTCGATAGCTGATTTTTCGATGATAGTTAGAGGAATAGACGAGATTGTTTTGACATTGTGCGTTACATCTTCGCCTGTCTCGCCGTCTCCTCTTGTTATCGCCTGTTTTAAAGCACCGTTTTCGTAGATAAGATTTAAACTCGCACCGTCAAATTTCGGCTCACAAACAAAAGCTTCGGCTTTTCCTTGTTTGTTGGCTCTTTCTATCCATGCTTTTAATTCGCCGTTGTTAAAAACATCTTCAAGACTCCACATTCTCTCTATGTGCTTTGCCTTTTCAAATGCGTCTATTATTTCGCCGCCGATTCTTTGTGTCGGCGACTCTTTGTCTATTATTTTTGGATAAGCCTCTTCTATCGCCTTGACTTCACGATAGAGCAGGTCATACTCCTCGTCCGTTATTAACGGTGAGTCGTCTTGATAGTACGCTTTTGCATATTTTTTTAATAGCGATACTTTGTTTTTGTACTCTTCTTCTATCATTGTTTTTTCCTAAGATTTATAAAAAAAATGTTTTTATTTTCTTCTCGTCTGTATTCAAGCTCCAAGCCGTGAAGCTCAAGAATGGTTTTTACGATATAAAGCCCAAGCCCAAAACCTCTCTCTTTTTTTTCTTTTTGAAAAAACGGCTCCGTGTAAGCTTCAAGCCCAAGAGCCAGTGCATCGCCGCTTGAGATAATCTCTATGGCGTTTTTATCGGCTTTTATTGATGCGCTAGAATCAGGGCTGAATTTAATAGCATTATCAAGAAGATTTTTTATCACTATGGCAAAAAGTGCTTTGTCCGCAATAAGTTTAAAATCTTCTATCTCTGCTTTTATTTCATTTTTTGTTGTCATTAGAAGTTTAACAGCCTCATTATAAATTTCGCTAAAAAACAGCTCTTTTTTATCCAAAATAGCAGTAGATGCCGAAAGTTTTTCTATTTTTGCCAGCTCGTTTATGATTTCATTCATTCGCTCAAATACACCGCTAAGCATCTCTTTTTCTTTTTCGTCTTTGATGGTTTCTGATAAAAACATTCCTTTGGTTATCGGAGTTTTTAATTCATGCATCATGTTTCGCATAAAAAGATTTTTTGATTTTATGAGTTTGTTTATATACTCAATAGCGTTGTTAAAGTTTTTTGATATTTTTGCTATTTCGTCATCGCCGTCTATTGCGGTTTTTACGGTTAAATCACCTTTTGAAAATTTTTCTATTTGAGAGTTGAGCTTCTTTAGCGGTCGAAGTTTTTTTACAAGAGCGGTATATAAAAAAGCTAGCACAAAAAGTACGCAAGCGAAGATAATCAGCGCTATTTTTGAGTTGTACGGTTTTTGTTTTGTGTCTTTTAAGAGAATGTTGTAGCCTATCTCTTGAACATAAATATAGTGTTCGTTGTTTAGACTAAAAAGCCTTACTCTTCCAAAAGGCGTCTGCTTGATAAGATCGGTTGAGGAGTTTGTGATGATATGGATTTTTTTTGCTTCGTCTTGTATCGGCATAACATTGAAGTGTCCATAAAGTTTTGATAATTGTCTGTCGTTAGGGAAAAACTGAAATCCTGACAAAAAAGCATCGGCTATTAATTCGTATCTTAGTTTTTGCGAGATTTCGTAGCGCTCTTTATCAAATTTTATAAAAATAACAAAAGTGCTGCAAATCGCTATAAATGCTATGATAAAAATAGTGTTTATAAAAAGTGAAATTGAGATATTTTTCATTGAAACAACTGATAACCTACGCCTCTTATGGATTTGATGTACTGTTTTTTATCGTCTATTTTTGCTAGTTTTTGTCTTAGCCTTGAAACTATGACATCTATATTTTTAAGCGAGCTGTCATCGTCTATATTTTCGCTTGAATAGATTAAATCCTCTCTTGAAACAACTGCATTTTTTCTTTTGATAAGCAAACTCAAAATATCAAATTCGGCATTTGTAAGACTTAACGGTTCGTTTTTGAAATAAATTTGCATTTGCTCTTTGTTTACCTCAAATAAAGAACTTTCTTCTTTTGTGCTTGGAATATTTATTCTTCTTTTTAGTATCGATTTGATTCTAGCAACAAGCTCTCTTGGATTGTAAGGTTTTGGCAGATAATCATCAGCTCCTCTTTCAAGTCCTAAAACCTTATCAAGAATATCGTCTCTTGCCGATGAGATAATAATCGGTATATCAGAACTCTCTCTAATAATCGGTATAAGCTCAAGCCCGTCAATTTCAGGCAGTGTCAAATCCAAAACAAGCAGCTCAAATTTTTTTGTCTTAAGCGTAGAAAGCCCGATGTACGGACTTTCTACAATGGTGGTTTCAATATCAAAAGGTTTTAGATAGCCAGCTATAATCTCAGCCAGCTCTCTATCATCCTCAATCATAAGAATATTAACTATTTTAGACTCCTTATTTAATAGCAAATATCATGAGTCTGCCGTATCTGTTTACATAGACTCTCTTGTGCTGCTTGTTGTATTTTTTTAGACTTTCTTTTGCATTTTCTATTGTTAATATATCATCATTTTCTATTTGAATTATAACATCACCGGCTAGAAAACCTATTTTTTCCGCTTTGCTGTTTGGCTCTACATCTTCTATCAAGACCCCTTTTATATTAGGAGCAAGTCTATATCTCGTTCTTTTTTGGGCGGTTATTTCGCCAAGACTAAGACCGCCTAGAATTTTATTGCCGACCTCTCCCTCTAGTGATGGATTTTTTTCTGCCAAAACAATCTCTATCGTTATATTTTTTTTGTCTCTTTCAAGGGAGATTTTTACTTTTTCGTTTGGTTTAAAAGAGGCAATAGTGTTTGATAAAGAAGCCGCGCCTTTTATTGTTTTTCCGTTTACCTCATAGATAAGATCACCTCTTTTTATGCCGTATTTTTCAGCAGGCGTACCCTCGTTTACATCCAAAACCAAAGCCCCGCTTTTATGATTATAGACAGGCTCTAGGTTTTTACTAAGATCGTCTATCGAAATTCCTAGAAACCCTCTTGAAATTTTCCCGTCTTCTATCAATTTCTTTGCCACATCTTTTACCATATCCACAGGAATTGCAAAGCCTACACCGTTGTTTCCTCCGCTTTTTGTGATTATTGCGCTGTTAATACCGATAAGAGCACCTCTTGAATCTATAAGCGCTCCGCCTGAGTTGCCGGGATTGATTGATGCGTCGGTTTGAATAAAGTTTTCGTATCTGTTTATGCCGACTTTGTTTTTGTTAAGCGCTGATATGATTCCTTGAGTGACTGTTTCGCCCACGCCAAACGGATTGCCGATAGCAAAGACCATATCACCGATTTTTAAGTTATCCGAATAGCCCATTTTGATTGGTTTTAGGTTTTTTGCCTCTATTTTTATAACCGCCAAATCACTCTCTTCATCTTTGCCTATGAGTTTTGCGCTATATTCGTTTGTGTCGTTAGCCAGCATGACTGTTATCTCTTGTGAATTGGAAATAACATGGCTATTTGTCACGATGTACCCGTCTTTTGATAGTATGACGCCGGAGCCAAGAGATCTTTCTACTCTTTCTATTGGTATCGAGTTGTGAAAAAATTGGTTGAAAAATTCATTAAAAAAAGGGTCTTTTGGAATTATTTGGCGAAAGTTCTCGACCGTGTTTATTGTTTTTTTGGCAGAAATATTAACAACCGATTTCATAGAATCTTCTATCGCTTTATTAAAAGACAAAATTTCTTCTTGAGTATTCGGCTGAACTCTTGCCGGATTCTCTTTTGCTAGATTAAAATCAACGCCGCCTGCAAAAAGATTTACCATTAAAATAGACGATAATGCAATTGTTTTTTTCATTTTTTCCTCCTGATTTAAGTTGAGTAAAATTTTATAAGCCTACCGTTAATGAAAAAAATATAATAATTAACAAAAAATTAATAGGGCAAAAAATGAGGCTTGATTGCTATCTTGTAGAAAATTTGCTTGCGCTAACAAGAACAAAAGCGAAAGATTTGATAATAGAAAACAAAGTTCTGGTTGACGGTAAAATTGCAAATAAGCCAAGTTTTGAAATTATAGGACACAAAGTCGAGATTATAGAACAAAAACAGTATGTAAGCAGGGCGGCAAAAAAACTAAAAGACTTTTTGGATAAACATGGTTTTGATTTAAAAAATCAAACCGCTATTGATGTGGGTTCTAGCACCGGCGGTTTTGTGGAGGTTTTGCTTGAATATGGCGTGAAAAAAGTCGTAGCGGTCGATGTCGGAAAAGAGCAGCTGCATCAAAAATTAAGAGATGATAAAAGGGTGGAGTTGCACGAGGAGACCGATATAAGAGAGTTTAAAACCAGTGAAAGATTTGATATAGTCACTTGCGACGCCTCTTTTATTTCATTAAATAACATAATTGAAACTATAAAAAAAATTTCAAGCAGAGATATAATACTTTTATTTAAGCCACAGTTTGAAGTTGGTATAAAAGCAAAGAGAGATAAAAAAGGCGTGGTGACAGACCAAAATGCCATAGATGGCGCTTTGAATAATTTTTTGACAAAGTGCGAGATTCTAGGACTAGAATTAAAAGCAAAAGAAAAATCTTC
Source organism: Campylobacterota bacterium (assembly GCA_030836705.1). Classification (GTDB taxonomy): domain Bacteria; phylum Campylobacterota; class Campylobacteria; order Campylobacterales; family SZUA-545; genus JAUPLZ01. Next base: position 545 of record JAUPLZ010000251.1, on the reverse strand, counting down.
TCTTTTAGGAAGAGACGGAAATCAGGAATTTATATTATATTTTAGAGTGGACGGCGATGCAAAAGAGTGATAGATTAAAAATAAAAGCAGTAGCAATAGGCGGTTTTGACGGTGTGCATGTTGGACATAAAGAGCTTTTAAAAAGATTACAAGAAAACGGTCTTGTGGTCGTTATAGATGCAGAACATGCCAATCTAACTCCAAAAGGACATAGGGAAAAGTACATAAATTACCCTCTTCACTACTTTGAATTAGGCGACATTATGCAGCTAACTCCAAAAGAGTTTATGGAGATGCTTTTGGATTTTTATCCAAAACTAGAAAAAATAGTGGTCGGATATGATTTTAAATTCGGTTACAAAAGAAGCGCAAGCGCACAGGATATAAAAAAATATTTTGAAAAAAGTGTAGTTATTGTTGATGAGGTAAAAGTGAATAATATCTCTGTTCACTCAAGAACAATAAGGGGTTTTTTAAGAGTGGGCGACATAGCTCAAGCAAATGAGCTTTTGGGCAGAAGATATTCTATCGAGATCGGAAGAGCG
>JAUPLZ010000250.1 GCA_030836705.1 Campylobacterota bacterium | reverse complement strand
TACATTGACATAACAACAAGAATGCAAATTGAGCTTAGATATCTAAAGATAGAGGATATTCCGACTATTTTTGAAAAACTCCAAAACGCAGGGCTTACGACATATCAAACAGGAACCCATAATTTTAGAAATATAGTAGCTGACTCGCTTGATGAAATAGCGCTTGACAATATTATACCGACTAACTCAATTATGCAAAAAATCAGTAATCTTTTTATTGAAAAAAATGAATGGATTGGCTCGCTTCCTAGAAAATTTAACATAGGCATACTAGGAAGTGTTTCAAATAGATGTAATATTTATGGTCAAGATTGCGCTTTTGTTTTGGCACAAAAAAACGGTATTTTTGGTTTTAATGTCTATCTTGGCGGAAAAGTAGGCGAAGTTGCAAAATATGCTGATGTTTTTTTAACCATATATGAGATAGAAATTTTTACACTTTCTCTTGCCAATATTTTTAAAAAATACGGTTTTAGAGATAATAGAAATAAAAATAGACTATTTTATTTTATCCAAGAAATCGGAATGGAAAACCTCATTAGTGAGATTAAAAAAGATGCAAATTATAACTTCCAAAGCGGCGGCATAACATATGTAAACATGGAGCAGTTTGATCCGGCGTTTGGCAAAATCATACTAAAAGACGGTTCGTTTGCAGTTCATTTTATAACTCCTGCCGGTATTTTTAGCGGCAGCGATATGATAGAGTGCGAAAACTTATGTGAAAAATACGGTGGATTTGGGCTAAGACTTACAACCGAGCAAAAATTCTATATCGCAGGCATAAAAAAAGAGAATATTAATGAGTTGCTATCAGAAAAAATATTTTTAAAATACAAAAACAGCTCAAGTCCGTATTTTAACAACATAGTCGCATGCGCAGGAACAGAACACTGCTCTTACGGAGTTATTCCAAACAAGCCTGACGCAATAGAGATGGCAGAATATTTATCGCAAAAAATACCATTAGACGATGGAAAAATAAGGCTTTATTGGTCTGGTTGTCCAAAAGGATGTGGTACGCATGGAATTGGTGATATAGGATTTGAAGGCTGCAAAGCAAAAGAAAACGGCGAGTCGGTCTACGGCGTAAATATATTTTTGGGCGGAAAAATCACAAACGAAGGAAAAGAGGCAAAACAGCTTCTAAAATCCATCTCTCTTGCTAGTGCAAAACCAATAGTAAAAGAGCTAGTTGAGGTGTATAAAAACCTAAAAAGAAAAAACGAATCTTTTGAAGCGTTTGAAAGCAGAGTGTTTTCAAAATATTCAACAGGCGCAATAGGTTTTTTGATGAAATACAACTATCTTTGCGAAAAAAAATCTATAAATTTTAAACTAGAATTATCGCAGGAGCCTGAGAGTGCGAAAAACGAGTCATTTGAAATATTTAGTTTTGGAGAACAGCTTTATAAAAAAATCACAGGGGTAAAACCATATGATTCCATCAAGGATTTTCGCCCGTCAATAAACCAAAAGCCGTCACTTCCATCAAAAATCACAAGCTCTTTTCCGAAAGAGCTAGATGAGATAATACTAAAAATGATACACCCAGCAAAAGAAAAAGCTTATCAGGTTTTTTCAGAGCTTATATTTGATCTTGAGAGTGTTAATGGTTGATTTTATCCTCTAAAATCTCAATCTTTCTCTCAAGCTCATGAACTCTTTTTTTTAATAAATCAATTATCTCATCTTTTGACAAATCCTCTTTTGCCAATGCTTCTCTTTCTTTAATTTTTGCGCAAACCTCTTTTATTGCGACTAATAAATTTTTTAAATCAAAAGGCTTTTTTATAAAAAACTCAACATCTTTTTTTAAAAAAGAGTGTAGATTATCAGAAAAATCAAATGCAGAAACAACTATAATAGCCTGCTCCGGCGAAATCTCTCTGATTTTTTGGCTCATCTCAACGCCATCCATAATCGGCATATTAATATCTGTTATAACCACATCAAAATAGTTGTTTTTATATATTTCTAACGCATCTTTTCCATTGGGAGCAACCATTACGGTATTAAAATTTCTCTTTAAAAACTGTGCTGTCTGCTCTCTTTCTATATGCTCGTCTTCAACATACAAAATCATTGCATCCTTGCACTCAAAAACCTCATTCATTTTTTAAACTCCCTTTTTACTCACAATAACTTTGTTTTATATTTTGACAACTCTTTTCCTTTTGCATCTATCACATGAACGGCGCATGCAAGACACGGATCAAAGGAGTGCACCACTCTTAAAACCTCCAATGGGTTTTTTGGGTCGCTTAACTTTAATCCCACTATCGACTCCTCATAAGGTCCTCTTGCTCCTTTTGAATCTTTTGGGGAAGCATTCCATGTTGTAGGAACTACCGCTTGATAGTTTTTTATTTTTGCATTATCTATTTTTACAAAATGCCCAAGAACTCCTCTTGGCACCTCAAAAATACCTCTGCCTTCACTGCTTAAAGGAAGTGCTTCGAAGCTGTATTTTGTCCAACTCTCTTCATCATAATATTTTATGTTTTCAATCATTTCGCTCATAAAATCAAAAACATATTTACAACAAATCTCTGCTTCAATAGCTCTTGCAGCGTTTCTGCCTATGGTTGTCGAAAAATCATCCAGCTCTATTTTGCTCTCTTCCATGAATTTTTGCATATGAGGTTTTATTATTTTAGACTCTTTTAGATATCCAACAAGCATCCTAGCAAGAGGTCCTACCTCCATTGGCTTGCCATCATATCTTGGAGCTTTTATCCAGCTATATTTACCATCTGTTTTTAAACTTCCGTCCTCGTTTAAATCAGTATATTTTGGAACAGTGCTCTCATCTAGCGGTTTTTTTGGGGTCTCGTCTTCATACCAAGACCTTGATGCCTCTTCTGTTATTTTTGTCTCATCAAACTCTTTGATATTTTTATAATCATGCCCGATAATAACACCGCCTTCAAAGAGTTTTTGATTATTTGCAAACTCATATCCGCCGCATGCCATAAAATTACCGCTTCCCCTGCCGTCCCTATTTGCAATTTCATCTTTATATGCCAAAATCAGCATTTTCATATCTGGCAAATATGCCCTTTCTATAAAATCATAGGCATCTTTCATAATAAACATAAAATCATTTAATCTTTGAGGATTAAGCATATCAGCAACACTTGTTACGCCGCCAACGACTAGATTTTGAGGATGTGGGGTTTTGCCGGCAAAAATCGCTATCGCTTTGCTTAGCTCTCTTTGGATTCTAAGCGCTTCTAAGTAGTGATTCATATGGATTAGATTCTCTTCAGGTGTTAGCTTGTATTTTTCATGACCCCAATAACCATTAGCAAAAAGCCCCAATCTTCCTGCTTTTACAAAACTTACTAGCTTATCTTTTACGCTTTCAAGATGACCGGCTGAGTTTCTATATGCTTTTTCATGAAAATCAAGCGCCCTTAAGCTTGCTTTTTGAGGGTCTGCTTCAAGTGCTTTTGTAACATCTACAAAATCCAAAGAGTGCAAATGATAGTAATGAACTATATGATCTTGCACAAAAAGGGCAAGAGTGACAAGGTTTCTTATGATCTCTGCATTTTTTGGTATGGATATATTATAGGCATCTTCAACTGCGCTTATAGAGGCTCTGTAATGAACATTTGTGCAAACTCCGCATATTCTTTGAGCTATAAGCCCAGCATCTCTTGGGTCTTTGTCTTTTAAAATAGTTTCAATACCTCGAAACAACTGCCCCGATGCCCACGCCTCTTTTACGACATTGTTCTCATCTATTTCCACTTCTATTCTCAGATGCCCTTCTATTCTCGTGACTGGGTCTATGATGATTTTTTTATTCATCTTAATTCTCCCCCTCTAGCATTCTATTATTTGCATATTTCTCAAAAGCTATTTTCCCCTCACCGCAGCCAAAACATCCATGCCCTGCTTGAACCGGCCAGCTTGTACCCTCATTAAACTTCACAAGCGAACAGTTAAGATTAGAATATGCCCCTTTGCATCCCATTTTAAAGAGACACCATCCTTTTTTTGCACCCTCATCTCCCCACTCAAGCACAAACTCATCAAGCTCATAATGCCCTCTTCTCTCGCAATTATCATGAACTTTATATCCATATGCCCAAAGCGGTCTGTTTTTTTCATCAAGTCTTGGAAGCTCATCAAACATTATATAATGAAGTAAAGTTCCGACTATATTTATGGGATTTGTCGGACATCCCGGAAGATTTATAATAACTTTTCTCTCCAATGC
>JAUPLZ010000249.1 GCA_030836705.1 Campylobacterota bacterium | reverse complement strand
TAGCGGCTGATGGAATATTACTGGAGGCTAATTCGCTTTATATCAACATCTCTTCTCTTAGCGGTGAATCCACGCCATCAAAAAGAACTCTTGAGGCAGGTGGCGCAAAAAGAGAACTTGATGCGAAAAATATGATTTATGCTGGAGCAACTGTTACCTCCGGAAGCGGTTTGGCGGTCGTAACCACAACCGCTCAAGCTACTGAATTTGGAAAGATTGCGGTTTTGACCAAAACAATCCAAAGAAGTTTGACTCCAATGCAAAAAGAGATTATTCATATTACAAGAGTTATGACAATTATTGCCGTATTGGTGAGTGTTGTATTTTTTGTTTTGGGGCTTTTTTCTGATAAAGGAGCTTTGGTGGCTTCTGTATTCGCGCTATCACTAATTGTTGCAACCGTTCCTGAGGGGCTTTTGCCGACAATAACTCTTTCATTGTCGCTTGCAAGTCAAAGAATGGCAAAAAGAAATGCTCTTATAAAAAATTTAGATTCAGTTCAGACGCTAGGAAGCGCTACTGTGATATGTACCGACAAAACAGGTACGCTTACAAAAAACGAAATGACCCTTAAAAAAATATTTTTAACAGGCGGAGAGGTTGTGGAGATTAGCGGCGAAGGGTATTTTGAATCAGGTGAAATTATTTTTGATAAAAATGATAAAAATCTAAAAAAAAGAGTAGAAGAGTTTTTGAGTGCCGGATATTTAAATTCAAGGGCAAAAATAGAAAAAAACAAGGTTTTTGGCGACCCGACAGAACTTGCCATCGTGGCTGGTTTTTTGAAAGCGAATATAAACTTGGACGGCTTTAATAAAATAGACGAAATCCCTTTTACTAGCGATAGAAAAATGATGTCTAGTATTTATGAAAAAAACGGCAAAAAAACTCTTTTTTCAAAAGGCGCTTGTGAAGTTATCATAGAAAAATCATCATTTTATATTGATGACGACGGAGTTAAAAAAGAGCTAGATGATAATAAAAAAATAGAACTTATAAAAAAGACGGAAGAGTTTGAAAAAGAAGCTTTTAGAGTGCTGGCTATCGCAATCGGTGAAGAAAAAGAAGAGAATCTTACTCTTTTGGGTTTTACGGCGATTATGGATTTGCCAAGAGCAGAGGTAAAAGAAGCTATCGAGATTTGCAAGCAAGCCGGCATTAGAACCATGATGATTACCGGAGATAATCCGGTTACGGCTTCGGCAATCGCTAAAAAAATAGGAATGAGTTATGATGAAATAATAACGGGCGATGAGCTTAATAAAATAAGCGATGAAGAGCTTGAGGAGATATTGAAAACAAAAGATATTTTATTTGCAAGAATGGCGAGTTCGCAAAAACTAAAAATCGCCGTGGCTCTTCAAAATAATGGCGAAGTTGTAGCAATGACCGGTGATGGAGTTAATGATGCACCGGCGTTAAAAAAAGCAGATATAGGTATAGCGATGGGATTAAGCGGAACGGAAGTGGCAAAAGAAGCTGCCGATATGATATTGCTTGATGATAATTTCAAATCGATAGTTTCGGCAGTTGAGGAGGGAAGGAGTGTTTATTTTAATATTAAAAAATTTGTAACTTATATTCTTGCTTCAAATGTTCCTGAAATTATTCCTTACATCTTGCAATTTTTTCTTAAAATTCCGCTTCCTTTGTCTGTTATTCAAATACTTTCTATCGATCTTGGAACTGACATGTTTCCAGGGCTTGCGCTTGGCAGTGAAAAGCCGGAAAAAAACATAATGAAAAGAGCGCCGGTCGGAAAAAACGAAAAGATACTTGATAAAGAAGTTTTTAAAAGAGGTTATTTTTTTATAGGACTCATAGAAGCAGTCGCCGCAATGGTCGCATTTATAGGATTTTTGCTTTTAAACGGCTGGGAATACGGGCAGGTGGATTTAGGTAACGACCTTTTGCAAAGACAAGCGATGACTATGACACTGCTTGGAGCCATAAGCTGCCAGATTCTAAATGTATGGACTCTAAGAAGCTGGGAGTTTTCTGCTTTTAGCCTAGGTCTTTTTAGCAATAAAATGCTTTTGTTTGCTATGTTTATGGAAGTTTCTTGGGTTTTGATGTTTTTGTATGTTGAGCCTGTGCAAAATATCTTTAACACGGCGCCGGTTCCGCTTGAATATTTGTGGCTGTTATTGCCTTTTCCGATTGTTTTATTTACAAGCCATGAGCTTTATAAGTGGCAAAAAAGGAGAGTTAAGTGAATAATTTTTATAGCGTGATTATAGGTAGGGAGCTTTTAAACGGAAGGCGAAGAGATTTGCACTTTGATTTTGTAAATCACGAGCTTCTCAAAAGAGGCTGGGAACAAAAAGCTAGTTTTGTGATAAACGACAACCCAAAGTTTATAGAGGATGTTTTAAATCTAATAAAAACTGACAAAGATAGCGTGTTGTTCTGTTTTGGCGGTATAGGTGCTACGCCTGATGATTATACAAGAGCTGTTGCGGCAAAAGTTTTTACAAACGGTGAAATGGAGCTGCATCCAAAAGGGCTGGAAATTTTATACGAAAAGTTTACAAAAGATATAGACAAGAGGCGTTTGCAGCTTGTAAATTTTCCAAAAAACTCATCTCTTTTGACAAATATTATCAATCAAGTTCCGGGATTTTATCTTGAGAATCGCTTCTTTTTTATGCCGGGATTTCCTCAAATGTCGCATCCGATGGTAATTGAAGCGCTTGAAAAATTTTATCCACAAAATATAAAAAAACATAGAAAAAGTATAGTTATAAAAACATCCGAAGGCTCTTTTTTGGAGCTTATGGAAGAGATTCCAAAAGATATTGATTTTTCATCTTTGCCTTGCATCGACAATGAATCAAAAGAGGTGGAAATATCGTTTGCTTCGACCGATGAAAAAATAGTTTTATTTTGGATAAAAAAGTTTGAGGATGAATCTTTAAAAAGAGGATTTGAGTATAAAATAATTTAAAAATGGTAGCAGAAGAGAGACTCGAACTCTCGACCTCGCACTTATGAGGCGCGCGCTCTAACCGGCTGAGCTACTCTGCCATTTAATTCGGGTGGAAGTATAACCATCGTTACCTTAAAAAAAATTTACTTTTGTGTTGATATGTTAAAATTGCACAACTAAACAAAAGGTGTTTTTTTGGAATATGCTATAGCGCTTACCGGCGGGATTTCGACTGGGAAGAGTACGGTTTCTAATATTTTAAAGCTTTATAGGTTTGAAGTGATAGATGCTGATGAGATTTCTCACCTTGTTCTTGATGGATGCTGGGAAGAGATAATAAAAATGTACGGTCAAGAGTATGTCGATAATAAAAAAGTAAATAGAAAAAAACTAGGCAAGCTTGTTTTTGATAACAAAGAAGAGAGGAAGAGGCTTGAAGCATTGTTGCACCCTTTAATAAGGGAAGAGATACAAAAAAGAGCTGCAATGTCAGAAAAGCATAAAATTCCTTATTTTATTGATATTCCGCTTTTTTTTGAAACAAAAGCTTATGATATAAAAAGAGTGTTGGTTGTTTATGCGCCAAGAGAACTTCAGATAGAGAGAACGATAAAACGAGATAATCTTTCATTTGAAGAGGCGCAAAAAAGAGTAGACTCGCAAATTGATATAGAAGAGAAGAAAAAAATGGCGACATATGTGATAGAGAACACAAAAGATATTGGGTTTTTGACCCAACAAGTAGAAGAATTTAAAAGGAAAATAAGTGCAGATTTCAAAATATAGCGCAAACGGAAATGATTTTGTAATTTTTCATACATTTATAAACATAGACAGAAGTGAGCTTGCAAAAAAGCTGTGCAATAGATTTAACGGCATAGGCGCTGATGGACTTATTGTTCTTTTGCCTCATAAAAAATATGATTTTGAATGGCAGTTTTATAATGCTGATGGTTCAACAGCGTCAATGTGCGGCAATGGAAGCAGAGCTGCTGCGCATTATGCGCACATAGAAGGATTGGCAAAAAACAAAATGAAGTTTTTAACAGGCGCTGGAGTTATATCTGCAGTAGTTGACGGCGAAGTGGTGGAAAGCGAACTTACAAAACCGGTTATTATAAATAATTCATTTGAAGAAGAGGGCAGGGTTTGGTTTTTTGCCGATACCGGAGTGCCTCATCTTGTTACAGAGGTGCAAGATGGCGATGATTTTGATAAGCAATTGGCTTCAAGAATGAGATACAAACACAATGCCAATGTTAATTTTGTAACACTAAAAAACAACTCTTTATATGTAAGAACATACGAAAGAGGTGTCGAAAATGAAACAATGGCTTGCGGAACCGGTATGGCTGCTTGTTTTTTGTATATGTATCTAAATAAAAAAGTAAAAGAATCATCAAAAGTCTATCCATCAAGCAAAGAAGAGCTTGTTTTAAGAATCTCAAAAGAGAAGCTATGTCTAAAGGGTGCCGTGATTAAGACATTTGAATTGGTTAAAAATATTAATTTTTATTAAGAGACTTGGGAGTCGGTTATAATCCGGCTCTTTTTATTGCCTCTGCTTGATAATATGAAATTAGAGGGTTTACAAACTCGTCTAGAAGTCCTGCTGATAATATTTCCTCTAATCTGTATAGAGTAAGACCTATTCTATGGTCAGTAATTCTGTTTTGCGGATAGTTATAAGTTCTAATTCTCTCACTCCTGTCTCCGGAGCCTACTTGCGCTTTTCTTTGAGCGCCTTCTTTTTCCATTTGTTCTTGCATTAGCATATCATAAAGTCTTGCTTTTAGAACTTTCATAGCTTTTTCTTTATTT
>JAUPLZ010000248.1 GCA_030836705.1 Campylobacterota bacterium | reverse complement strand
GCTCATATTATCACACATGATTATCTCTGCGCCTGCTTCAAGTGCCGTTTGTGCCATATCAACCGTCTCACACTCTATTTCTATTTTTGTCGTAAAAGGTATAGCGCTTCTAGCATTATTTACAAATTCTTTAAGATTATCTATGGTTTTTAAATGAGTATCTTTTAGCATTAGCGAATCATCAAGCCCCATTCTGTGATTTACCACGCCGCCGCATCTTGAAGCGTATTTTTCAAACACTCTTAAAAGAGGTCTTGTTTTTCTAGTATCTAGCATTTTTATGTTCGAGTTTTGAAGAATTTTTGCGTATTTGTTTGCATTTGTCGCTATTCCGCTTGCATGCTGGAGCGTATTAAGAAGAGTTCTCTCAAGTGAAAGCAAGACAGTATTCATTCCGCTTAGAACAGCAATCAAGTCGCCTTTTTTTATCTCTTCGCCGTCGCTAACTCTAAAATCTATTTTAACTTCTGCTATTTTTTCAAGCGCCTTTGCATACTTAACGCCTGCTAAAACCCCATCTTGCTTGGCTATTATGTGAGCAGTTGCAGGCTTTGGTCTAGCGCAGTTAGCAAAAAGATCCCCTCTTCCTATATCTTCATCGAGTGTATTTTGTACAAAATCTATTATATTTTTATCCATGATTGTTCCAAAAAGTTTTTAAAAAAGATTATACCGAACTAGAAGAAAAACATGGCGCATGCGAAAATGCGCCACATCAATATGAAGGACGGTAATCCAAAGCAAACAATATTCCAAATTTTATAGAGCCCTGCCACGCAGTTTGAGCCAATATCCGTAAATGGTTCCATTTTTTAGATTATCGACGCTATCTTTTATTACTATTTTCCATTTTCCGGCTGATTCTTCATCAAGATATCGCGCGCTTGAAAGTGGAAATTGCGTAAAAAAGTTTCTATACAGATTGAGTTCACTTGAAATATTATGCGTATGCGAAAGCAAAGAAGCTGTGCCGCTAGGCGAATAAAGCACAATCTCCAAATCTTTTGAGCTTTCGTGCGGCAAATCCAAAACCAGTTCAACATGTTCCAGCAAAATATTATCCGCAACATCAATTTCGACTTCAAAACCAGACGAAAAAGATACAAAGCTATTTATCTCCCCAGAGTAATACTCTTTTTCTATAAGCCTGCCCAAACTTTCAAAATCTTTGGCTTTATTTACAGCACTATATGCATCAACCGCTCCAAAACCATAATTGTGATTTATCCAATATCCGGCACCGTTTTTTGCCCAATCAATATCACTTGGGTCATTTTTTCTTGCGGTAGTTGCCAATATATATCTAATATCCCTATATGAAAGATTTGGATTTGCATTTAGTATTAGCGCACCGACTCCAGCCATCATAGGCGTAGCCGCTGAGGTTCCGTTCATTGTATTTGTAAATTCGGCGTTTTCATTTCCGTCTACTGCAAAATGCGATTGTTTAGCACTTGGCTCTAAACTATCAAGTCCATAATTCCCAAGAAGATCCGTAGTCACAATAGCAGGATCTGTTATACCAAACTCACCGCCGTATGCACTTATTAAAATATTTGCACCAAAATTAGAGTAGCTCGAATATTTTCCGTTTGCATTCAAAGAAGCAACCGTTATTACAAATGGATTATTAAGCTCTCTATTCCAGTTTGAGTTATAGCTCCTGTTTTGATCCATCCCTCTTTGATTACCGGCTGCAAAAAAATATACCACTCCTTTGCCACTTCTTCCAAAAGTAGCGCCGTTTTTTATAGCTATAATCTCAGAGCTTTCATCATCAAGAGCGCCTTGAGTATCATTCCATGAATTAGACGATATATCAATCTCTCTATTTTGATTATAAAGAGCATCGGCAAAATTACTAGCCGTATCGTACGAAAAAGCATTTAATCCAACCAAAGTCGCTTCCGGCGCAACTCCGACTACTCCATAACCATCATTACTTATAGCACCTATTATCCCAGCACACGCAGTGCCGTGATAGCCTAGTTCAGGATTGCTTTTTTGCCAATCAGCTGGTGAAGAGTTGTAGCTGTTATCTGAATATCTATAACTTAAAAGCGAGTCTATATTACCCATCAAATCAGGATGTTCATACTCTATGCCGGTATCCACAACCGCTACCTTTACGCCTCTTCCTTTATATTGCAACCAAACACTAGTTACATTTATATCTTCGCCAATAGCAGGAAAATTCGCAGAACCGACACTTTGTCCGCTATTATATAAATACCACTGATAGCTAAAAAGCGTGGAATTTTCAATCGGTTCACTCTTTTTATCATCACATCCAAAACCGAAAAATAATCCAAGAATCAATATAAAAAACCGCAAATACTTCAAGCTCATTCTTTTTTTAATTTTTTTTAATTCTAGCATTTTTTAATATCGTTCTTAATTTGATAGGCATATAATCATCAATGACGGTTTGCGATTCGTTAATCGTGAAAAAATCTAAAAAAGGAGAGGTTATGTTGGTTCCAAAAAAACTAATTTCAACCATGCTTTCTGCGACTCTAGCAGCTAGCTTGATTACCACATTCACTGCTTGTAGTATCGGGGGTGATGACGACAAGAAGACGGAGGTTGTTGATGACACTACGGATGACACAACTGATGATACTACCGATGACACTACGGATGATACAACCACCAATATATACACTGGCGATAGAACGCTAACTGGAAGTGTAAGCTTGAGCGGTTTATCTGCTACGGACACAGCGGCTCTTAGTAGCAGTTCTGCAACAACTACATCAAAAAGAAGAGTAACGGCAGCGGGAGATGCTGTTGTAAAACTTTTCGTTTTGGATGAAAACGGCGATTTAAAAGATACAAATATCTCGTGCGAAATGACAAGTGATACTGATTATAGCTGTCCTGATATTGCAGGCGGCAAAGACTATATCGTTAGATATTTCAAGGATTTAGGCAACGGACAAGTGTTAGAGATGAAATCTACCGCTTCAGTGCCGGCAGACGCAGATCCAGAACCGGTAAAAATTGATCCGGTAACTACGCTGATAGCTCAAACGATTATGGATGCAGTGGAAGAGTCTATCACAGGACTTGTTGCTGATGAAAGCTTGATAGCCGAAATCATGCAAAGCATCAAAGCCGCTATAGAAACATCAATCACAACCATGATTCAATCAGGGCTTATTAAAATTCCGTCCTTGATAGCAGAGGGAAGTCTCGATACTATCATAGAAACACAAGCAACAAGCAGCGGATTATCGGAAGTAAGCGGTGCGGTACTAACAGACAGCAGCGTTACTGAAGTATTAAGCGCTTCTAAAAATAGTGCCGTAGGTGCTTCTCTTGAAAATCTTTCAAGTCGTGAAAAAGTAGAAACTATTTTTAGTCAAATGACAGACAAGGGCGGCGGTGGTGCACCGGAGTGGATGACCAACTTCATAGGAGATAAGTGGAGCGATGTTAATAGTTCTATGACACCGACTTGGCTTGCTGATATGCTTATCAACAGTATTGAAGTAAGAACGGAAGAGTTAAGCTGGATTCTTAGAATAAATCCAGAAGACGGACTTCCTGAATGGACTGAGACAATGGCAAATGCAAT